>JANXUD010000039.1 GCA_025352045.1 Gammaproteobacteria bacterium
CGCGCAACGACGCGCCGCAACACGCCAGTCGCCCCTGGGACAGGGACCGCGACGGCTTCGTGCTGGGCGACGGGGCGGGCATCCTCATCCTGGAGGAATACGAGTCGGCCAAGGCGCGCGGCGCGCGCATCTATTGCGAGCTGGTCGGCTTCGGCGCCAGTTCGGACGCCTACCACATGACCGCGCCCAGCGAGAATGGCGACGGACCGGCGCGCTGCATGGCCATGGCCATGCGCGATGCGGGGATCAATCCCGACCAGGTGGACTACCTCAATGCGCACGGCACCTCCACGCCGCTCGGTGATGTCGCCGAGACGCAGGCGATGAAGCGCGCGCTGGGCGACCACGCCTACAAGACCATGGTCAGCTCGACCAAGTCCATGACCGGGCACCTGCTCGGCGCCGCCGGTGGCGCGGAGGCGGTGTTCTCCATCCTCGCCCTGCACCATGGCGTGATCCCGCCGACCATCAACCTCGACAATCCGGGCGAAGGCTGTGACCTGGACTACGTGCCGAACGTTGCGCGCGAGAAGAAGATCGACGTGGCGATGTCGAACGGTTTCGGCTTCGGCGGCACCAACGGCACGCTCGTGTTCCGCCGGCTCTGAGCCGGCGCGGCCGAGGCCCATGCCGGCGCTGCGCCCCAGCCCGAGCCCGCGCGACATCGCGCGCGCGGCGGGCCTGCCGTCGCTGCCCGACGGGCTGGACCTGCTGGCGCTGCAGCAGCAGGATCCGGCGCGTTTTCCGCTCCTGCTCGAGAGCGTCGCCGACGGCAACGCCAGTTCGCGCTGGGACCTGCTGTTCGCAACGGACGGCAGCGGGATCGCACTGCACACCGACGGCGTGACCCATACGCTGGACGGGACGCCATGCGCGGGGCGCTTCCTGGACTGCCTGGACGCGGACGTTGCCGAAGCCCGCGCCGCCGCGCCCGCGGCGCAGGCCGGTGACCAGGTGCAGGACCTGCCGTTCCGCGGCGGCTGGGCGCTGTATCTGTCCTACGAGCTCGCCGGCCAGGTCGAACCGGTGCTGCGACAGCCTCCGGCCCCCGGCCCGCTGCCGGTCGCGCTGGCCCTGCGCTGCCCCGCCGCGATCCTGCGCGACCGTCGCGACGGCCGTTGCCGCATCGTCTGCGAGCCGGGCCGCGACGAAGTACTGGCGGGACTGCCAGCGACCATCGCCGCGGCGCAGGCTGCCTCCGCCAACGCCAACGCGCCCTGGATCGCGCCACGGACCGTGGACGAGGATCCGCCCGAACGATTCCTCGAAGGCGTCGCCCGCGTACACGACTACCTGCGCGCCGGCGACGTGTTCCAGGTCAACCTGTCGCGCGCCTGGCGCGCCCGGTTCGACGCGCCCCCCGAACCCGCCGCGTTCTACGCGCGATTGCGCGACGCCAATCCGGCGCCATTCGCCGGACTGCTGCGGCACCGCGGCTGGGCGCTTGCCAGCTCGTCGCCGGAGCGGCTGGTGTCGGTCCGCGGCGACATCGCCGAAACCCGGCCGATCGCCGGCACGCGGCCGCGCCTGCCGGGCGACGACGACCTCGCGCGCATCCGTGAACTGGCCGCCCATCCCAAGGAGCGCGCCGAACACGTCATGCTGGTGGACCTGGAGCGCAACGACCTCGGCCGCGTCTGCGTGCCCGGCAGCGTGGTGGTGGACGAGATGATGCGCATCGAGAGCTATGCACACGTGCACCACATCGTGTCCAACGTGCGCGGCCGGTTGCGCCCCGGCACGACGCCGGGCCAGGTGATCGCCGCCGTGTTCCCCGGCGGCACCATCACCGGCGCGCCCAAGGTACGCTGCATGCAAATCATCGCCGAGCTCGAGGGCGAGGGTCGCGGGCCCTACACTGGCGCGTTCGGCTACCTGGGCGTGGACGGCGACATGGACCTCAACATCCTTATCCGGAGCGCCTGGATCGCCGGCTGCGAAGCGCAATTGCGCGCCGGCGCCGGCCTGGTGGTCGATTCCGTCGCCGCGGCGGAACTGGATGAAACGCGGGCCAAGGCGCGCGGCCTCCTGCAGGCACTGGCGCCGGCATGAACGCCAAGGTCCTGCGCGAGGGCCGGGTGCGCCTGTGGCTCGAACCCGAGGACCGCGGCCTGGCCTATGGCGACGGCGTGTTCGAAACGCTGCGCGTGTGCGGCGGCGTGCCGGCGATGTGGCGCGAGCACTGGGCGCGCCTGTGCATCGGCGCGACGCGGCTGGGCATTGCGCTGCCGGAGGAGGCCCTGGTGCGCTGCGAGGCCGAATCCCTGGTGGCCGACCGGGCGCTGGCGGCGCTGAAGATCATCCTCACGCGCGGGGTGGGGTTGCGCGGGTATGCGGCGCCGGAGGTTGAAAACCCCACCGTGGTGCTCACGTGCAGCGACGTGCCGGCGCTGCCGGAGCCGGGTCTGGTGCTGCGGTGGTGCAAGACGCGCATGGCCGTGCAGCCGTTGCTGGCCGGCATCAAGCACCTCAACCGGCTCGAGCAGGTGCTGGCCCGCGCGGAGTGGAACGATCCGGGCATCCATGACGGCATCCTGTGCGACCGCGAGGACCGCGTCGTCTGCACGACCTCGGCCAACCTGTTCGCGCGCATCGAAGGCCGCTGGCTCACGCCGACCGTCGCCAACTGCGGCGTCGCCGGCACCATCCGCGGCTGGCTGCTGGCGCAGGGCGCCGCGGTCGAGGCCGAGCTGAGCCAGGCCCAGGTCAGCCATGCCGAAGTGCTGTTCGCCTGCAATGCGCTGCGCGGTATCCTGCCCGTGCGGCGGCTGGGCCAGCATGACTGGCCCGCGCATCCCGAAGTGCTGGCGCTGCGCCGGCGCCTGGCCGATGCGCACCCGGCCTACGCCTTCCAGGAGTGAGCGTGGCGATCCACCTGAAACATGGCCGCAGGAAATTGCTGTTCGCGCTGCTGCTGGTGGCGGCGGCCGTCGCCGCGACCGTGTTCTGGCAGCGCACTGTCGCCTTCGCCGATCGGCCCCTGCTGCTCGACCAGGCGCCGCGCGTGCTGCTGGTGGACCGTGGCGACGGCCTCAATGCCGTGGTCCGGAAATTGCGCGCGCTCGGCGTCAGCCAGGGCAGCGGCCTGGCCTGGAAGGCGCTGGCGACGGAAATGGGCGTGGCAAGCAAGCTGCAGGTGGGCGAATACGCAATCGGCGCCGGCATGACGCCGCGCGAATTGCTGCGCCGGCTCGCCCGCGGCGAAGTGATCCAGCGCAAGTTCACCATCGTCGAAGGCTGGAGCTTCCGCGACCTGCGACGCGTGCTCGCCGCTGATCCGCTGGTCGTGCATCCGGCCACGACACTCGACGATGCCGCGCTGATGTCGGCCCTCGGCCGCCGTGGCCAGCATCCGGAAGGCCGCTTCCTGCCGGAAACGTACATCTACACCCGCGGCACCGACGAACTGGCGATCCTGGACCGGGCCGCCAAGGCCATGGACGTCGCACTGGCCAAGGCCTGGGACGGCCGGGACAAGGACTTGCCGCTCGAGTCGCCGACCCAGCTGCTGACCCTGGCTTCCATCGTCGAGAAGGAAACCGGCCGCGCCACCGAGCGGCCGCAGATCGCCGGCGTGTTCATCCGCCGGCTGAAACTGGGCATGCTCCTGCAGACCGACCCGACCGTCATCTACGGCATGGGCCTGGCGTATGCGGGGAATATCCAGCGCAAGGACCTGGAAACCGACACGCCCTACAACACCTACACGCGCCCGGGCCTGCCGCCGACACCGATCGCCATGCCAGGCCGCGATGCCTTGCAGGCTGCCGCCCATCCGAGCGCCGGCGACGCCCTGTATTTCGTCGCCCGCGGCGGCGGTGCGCACCAGTTCTCGGCCACCCTGGACGAGCACAACGCGGCCGTGCGCCGCTACCAGTTGCACCACTGACATGGCGATGCGCGCGGGCCTGCTGGTCAGCATCGAAGGCGGCGAAGGCGCCGGCAAGTCCAGCGTGCGCGAAGCCGTGGCGCAGCGCCTGGCCGCGCGCGGCTACGAGGTGGTGCAGACCCGCGAGCCCGGCGGCACGCCGGCCGGCGAGGCGATCCGCGCCCTGCTGCTCGACCCCGCGCAATCGCTGGCGGCGGAGACCGAACTCCTGTTGATGTTCGCCTCGCGCGCGCAGCTGGTGCGCCACGTGGTCGAGCCCGCGCTCGCGCGCGGCGCCGCCGTGCTCAGCGACCGATTCACCGATGCCAGCTTTGCCTACCAGGGCGGCGGACGCGGGCTGGACATGGGCCGCATCGCCGACCTCGAGCGCTGGGCCGTGGGACTGAAACCGGACCTGACCCTGCTGCTCGATGTCGGCGTCGAAGTCGGCCTGGCGCGCGCCCGCTCGCGAGGCGCCGAGCCTGATCGCATCGAGCGCGAACAGGTCGGATTCTTCGAGCGCGTGCGCGCGGTCTATGCGGCGCGTGCCCTGGCGGAACCACGACGCTTCCTTTGCATCGACGCCGGCGCGCCGGCCGCCGACGTAGTGTCGGCGGTCCTGGCCGGGCTCGACCACTGGCTGGACGCACGAGGCGCGGCATGACGTCGAC
>JANXUD010000064.1 GCA_025352045.1 Gammaproteobacteria bacterium
GACACCGGTCAGGCCGGTGTCGCGGGGCTGGACGGGAACCGCCTGGAGGGCGTCCATCCCGGTGTTGGTGGTGGCGTTCGGGATGGTCGCCCCGGTTCCGCTCAACGCGTGGACTTGGGCTGATGCGCTGCGCGCGGGCCAGCATGCGGCCCGCCCGCGGGGACGACTGGAGGGGCATGGGCGCGGAAACCACGTTGGCCTTGACCGACTGGTTGGTCTTGAGCGGCTTGAGCGAGTGCAACATCACGTAGCGGCCAACCTGCTCGCCCAGGCGCATGCCGGCGTTGACCGAGCTCCGGAAGTGGATGCCCGCCAGCACGCGCGAGTCGGCGTTCTCCCGCTCGGCCTGGGTGAAGCTGGTGAAATGCCGCGGCTGCACGAGCCCGCCGAACGGCGGTCCCGCGGTGAACCCGAACGAGACGGCGTCGGTGCCGAAATAGCGCCGCAACACTTCCGCGGCGGCGCCGCCGGCGGACGCATGGCCGGAGGGGTATTCCGGGATCGGCGGCGTCACCAGGAAGGCATCCCAGGACGGATCCGCCGTGGTCGCCGGGTTGCCATCCAGGCCGCCCGCGCGGATCGCGGTCAGCGGACGCCAGAACTCATAGGTGTACTTACTGTTGCACATGGCGATGACGTTGTCGGCCAGGGCAAGGTCGAGCAGGGCGAACAGGCGCGCATCCTCCCACAGGCCAAGGTGGGCCTGGCCGGCGGCGCTGGCAGCGATGCCGCCCCAGGCCGGCGACGAGGACGCGTACCAGAACATCGCGATCTCGCTCTGGTCCGGCGTGCGGGTGGAGCCGCTGGCGGCGCCGAGCGCCTTGACCTCGTTGTAGTCGCGGGCCCAGTCGGCGCTGGTGAGCGTGAGGTACGGCGCCGGATCGGACACGAACTGGTCGCGGCTGTTGATCACCCAGGGCGTGACGTAGCGCCAGCCAGGGCCGTCGCCGGGGACGAAGTCGATCGGCGGAACCGGCCGCCACTTGCCGATCGCAGTGGAGCCGAAATACGGCGCGTACGGCGGCTGGTAGGCGGCAACGGACCCGTCGTTGGCGCGCAGCGCGTTCATGATCGCGGCAGCATGTTCGCCGGCGGCGACGCCGTGCGCGATGCTGCAGCCGCTGCCGGACAGACCCGCGATCGCCGCGTTGTACTGGACCTGGAGCGCAGCCGCCTGGCCGGGCAACTGGACGCTGAGCACGTTGTACGCCGCGGCGGCAACCGCTGCGTCGGGACAACTGTCGGAGGCGGCCGGCTGGTGGTCGGCGTAGACCTCGTAGCGCGCGTCGATGTTGTTGAGCGCATCGTGCACGGCCACCATTTCCATGGCCATGACGCGCGAGGACTGGATCGGCGAGGGCCCGAAATTGGTTGCGGCGGCGTTGTTGCCGATCGCGCTCCAGTCGGTGACGCTGTCGGCCCAGGCCGGGGCGGTCAGGGCCAGGCAGAGGGCGGCGGCAAGCGTCCGGCGCGCAAGCGCGCCGCGGATTGCGGGGGTGCAGGAGCGAATACGGTTCATGGTGGATCCTCGAAGGCCGTGGGGCGCGCCTGGGACGGCGTGGCCGCGACTGCGGCATCCATGGTTTCGGCAGTCGCGGGCGGCGATTACGGGGCGGGCGCGATCTCCGGCGCGAAGCCAGGCGCGACGCCGGCCTGCAGGCAATCGAAGTAGTCGGTGGTCACGCGGATCTGCGACGCCGCGTCGTCGGCGCGGTTGACCAGCGCCCGGAAGCCGGCGTTCTCGGGCCGGTCCTTCGCGTACCAGCCCAGGTGCTTGCGGGCGATGCGCACGCCGGCCTGTTCGCCGTAGAAGGCGTGCAGGTGGCGCACGTGGCCGAGCAGGATGTCGCGCACCTCGGCCGGCGTCGGCGGCGGCAGCTGCTCGCCGGTGGCGAGGAAGTGGGCAATCTCGCGGAAGATCCACGGCCGGCCCTGGGCCGCGCGGCCGATCATCAGGGCATCGGCACCGGTGTGGGCAAGGATGTCGCGCGCCTTTTCCGCCGTATCGACGTCGCCATTGGCCAGCACCGGGATGCGCACGGCCTGCTTGATCGCCGCGATGGTGTCGTACTCGGCCGCGCCCAGGTACTGGTCGGCGCGCGTGCGGCCGTGCACGGCGAGGGCGGCGATGCCGCTGTCCTCGGCGATGCGGGCGATCCGCAGGCCGTTGCGGTTGTCGCGGTCCCAGCCCGTGCGGATCTTCAGCGTCACCGGCACGTCCACCGCATTCGCGACGGCTGTGCAGATGCGCGCGACCAGGGCCTCGTCCTGCAACAGGGCCGAGCCGGCCCAGACGTTGCACACCTTCTTGGCCGGGCAGCCCATGTTGATGTCGATCAGTTGCGCGCCGTGCCCGACATTGTGTCGCGCGGCGGCGGCCATGGTGTCCGGATCAGTTCCGGCGATCTGCACGCTGACCGGGGCCGGCTCGCCGGCATGGTCCATCCGGTGCAGCGACTTGGACGTGCCCCACAGGCGCGGGTCGCTGGTGGTCATCTCCGACACGCACAGGCCCGCGCCCATGCGCTTGCACAACATGCGGAACGGCTTGTCGGTGACGCCGGCCATGGGTGCGAGCACGAGGTTCGGAGCGATGTCGTACGGCCCGATCTTCATGTCCCATTGTCGCACCCGATTCGTCGCAGGAGCGGGGGCCGGACGGGTCTTGTCGCCACAATCGGCGACAAGGACGTCGCCGATTGGACTACAGGGACGTACTTGCGGCGTGTGGCGAAAGACCCCTGCGCTTTCCGTACCCTTGCGGTTACAGCGCGAGCCGACTAAGAAGCCGAACCGCCGAGGCCGATGAGCACGCCAGCGATCGTCGCGGTCATGAGCGTAGCCAGCGATCCGCCGAGCACCGCACGCAATCCCAGCCGTGCGAGGTCGCTGCGCCGTTCCGGCGCGAGTCCGCCGATGCCGCCGATCTGGATCGCGATCGAGGAGAAGTTGGCGAAGCCGCACAGCGCATATGTCGCGATCAGCTTGCCCTGGCCGGTCAGCGTCACGCCCGGGACCTTGCCGTTGACGATGTCGGCCAGCTGCAGGTAGGCGACGAATTCGTTGATCACCACCTTCTGGCCGATCAGGCCGCCTACGACGGTCGCGTCCTGCCAGGGCACGCCGATCACCCAGGCGATCGGCGCCAGCACGAAACCGAGCAGGGTGGCGATGTCGGTCGGCTTGCCGATCATGGCCTGCAGGCCGGTCGCTTCGCCGATCCAGGTCAGTGGCCAGTTGAGCAGGGCGATCAGGGCGATGAAGGCCAGCAGCATTGCGGCGATGTTCAGCGCCAGGCGCAGGCCGTCGGCCGCGCCCGCGGCGGCGGCGTCGATGATGTTGGAGGCGGTCTTCTCGATCTCCAGCTTCACCGTGCCCCGCGTCAGCGGCTCGCCGACTTCGGGGATCAGCAGCTTGGCGATGACCATGGTCGCCGGGGCGGCCATGATCGACGCCGCCAGCAGGTGCTTGGCGTAGAAGGCCTGCTGCACCGGGTCGCCGCCGCCCAGCATGCCGACGTAGGCGGCCAGCACGCCGCCGGCGATATGCGCCATGCCGCCGATCATCATGGTGATCAGTTCGGACTCGGTCATCTTCGAGATGTAGGGACGCACGGTCAGCGGCGCCTCGGTCTGGCCGATGAACACGCTGGCGCAGACGCTGGTGGTCTCGGCGCCCGACACGCGCATCACCTTGGTGATCGCCCAGGCCATGCCGCGCACGATCGTCTGCATCACGCCGAGGTGGTAGAGCACGCCCATCAGCGAGGCGAAGAAGATGATGGTCGGCAACACCTGGAAGGCGAAGATGAACCCGAACTTGGTCGTGTCCATCAGGCTGCCGAAGATGAAGTTCGAGCCGGCCGCGACGAAGGAAAGGATCTTCACGAAGCCGCGGCCCAGCGCGTCGAACACGTCGCGGCCGCCGGGCACCAGCAACACCAGCGAGGCGAACGCGATCTGCAGCGACACGCCGGTCAGCACCAGCCGCCAGTCGACCCGCGACTTGTTGTTGGAGAACAGCCAGGCAATGCCCAACAGGACGGACAGGCCGAACAGGCCGAACAGGATCTGCATGGATTGGCGTTCCCCGGAAATTGCCGAAGCGTAGAGCAGGGGGACCGGCCCCGGCAAGCGAAGGCAGGAATCGGCGCTGTCAGAGGTCGTCGCGCGCGATGACGCGATTGCGTCCTGCCAGCTTGGCCGCGCGCAGGCGCAGGTCGGCGCTGCGCATCAGGCCGGACACATCCACCGCGTCGGCGGGGCAGCAGGACAGCCCTGCGCTGAAGGTCAGCACGCGCGGCTCGGCGCCCGCCTCGGGCAGGAACGGCCGCTCCTGCAGCTTGCGCCGCAGGAAATCCAGGCGCTCCCAGGCCGCGCCCACCGGCTGGCGCAGCACCAGCACGAACTCCTCGCCGCCCACCCGCAGCAGGGGCTCGTCGCGGCGCAGCTCGAGGCGAAGGCTTTCGACGATGTGGCGCAGCGCACGGTCGCCGGCCTGGTGGCCCAGCTCATCGTTGATGCGCTTGAAATAGTCCAGGTCCAGCAGGGCCAGGCACAGCGTGTCGCCTTCGCTGCGCGAGTCGGCGATGAGATTGGGCACGCGGTGGTTGAGGAAGCTGCGGTTGGGCAGCCCGGTCAATCCGTCGGTGCCCGACATCTGCACCAGCCGCTGCATCCGGAACACGATCAGCATGGTGATGATGGTGGAGGCGGCGAGCAGGGCGGCGCGCTGCAACTGGGTGGACACGTGCACCGTGCCGTAGTCGGCCGAACTGATCGGGCCCACGCTGATGTACTGGAAGAAGGCGGAGATGCCGAGGAACTGCGCGATCGCAAGCAATCCGACGGAAAAGGTCACGCGCAGGTCGTTGCGCAGCGCCGTCGCCAGGACCGCCAGCGGGTAGCAGCCCCACACCACCACGCTGTTCAGCCCCGCGGCCGGCGAGCGGAACGCCAGCAGCAGGAGCACGATGCTGACCACGCTCACGTCGAAGCCGGCGGACACGTAGGGCAGCCAGCGATGCCGCCGGCGGCGCCGCGCCATCGTCAGCCAGACCTGGCTCAGCAGAAGGGCCAGGCCGACGCCGGTGACGCCGACCAGGGATTCGTAGCCGCCGCCGCCGGTGTAGAAATTGATCACCGGCAACAGGATCAGCGCGGCGGCGATCACCAGGCGCAGGCGCGCGAGCAGCACCTCGCCGTCCGCACCCAGCTCGAGAAGGATCTCGTCCGGTGGGTCGCGCAGGCTGCGCTGCACTTGGGCGAAGGTGTCGCGAAGCGTAGTCACGCGGGACGCACCCGGAAGGAGGCGGGGACCAGCATAGCGGGCTGGCCCGTCGGCTGTCAGGAGGCGCTCAACCGGTCGACAGGCCGAACCAGGCCACCCAGAGGGCCAGGGCGACGAACACCGCCGCCGCGGTCCAACGCGCCGCCTTCAGCGGCAGGCGGTCGGAGAAGCGCGCGCCCAGCAGCACGACCGGCACGTTCGCCAGCAGCATGCCGATGGTGGTGCCGGTCACCACCTGCCACAGCGGCGAATAGCGCGCTGCCAGCACGATGGTGGCGACTTGGGTCTTGTCGCCGATCTCGACCAGGAAGAAGGCGACCAGGGTGGCCAGGAAGGGGCCGGTCTTGGGCTGGGGCGCGTCCTTGTCCTCGAGCTTGTCAGGGACCAGCGCCCAGACGGCTACCGCCAGGAACAGCGCCACCACGATCCAGCGCAGCACCAGCGGCGACAACATCCCGGCCACCCAGGCACCGGCCCAGGCCGACACGAAGTGGTTGACCAGGGTGGAAGCGAGGATGCCGGCGATGATCGGCCAGGGCTTGCGGTAGCGCGCCGCCAGCAGGAGCGCGAGCAACTGCGTCTTGTCGCCGATCTCGGCGAGCGCGACGGTCAGCATGGAGACCAGCAGTGCTTCCATTGGGTCGATCCCGGGCCGCAAATAAAAAGGGCCCGGCCCTGCGGAGGCAGGGCCGGGCCCGTCATTTTCGCAGGTTCAGCGCCCCGGCACGAGCACCAGTTGCACGACCGCATCGCCAGCGTCGCCGCCGTCGCCGTCTCCACCGTCCTGGCCATCGCCAAGCGTCGCAACCCGCTCGATCGTCCGCGCCTGGCCACCCACGCCATCGTCGTTCCAGCCGAGCGGGCGGGGCGGCGGCGGTGGGGCAGGCGGCGCCGGTGGTGCCGCGCCCGGCGCACGCGGGGCCGAGGGCGGCGCCGGTGGTGCGGGCGGGGCCGGCGGCGGTGGCGGCGGCGCCATGAAGGGCAGCGGCCGCGACTTGGGCACGGTCACCGTCACCGCGCTGCTGCGGCGGTCGCGCAGCACGTCGAACTGCAGCTGTGCGCCTGCGTCCTTCTCGCGCAGCGCACGCATCACGTCGCGCGGCGATTCGACCGGCTTGCCGGCCACGCGCTGGATCACGTCGCCCGACTGCAGGCCCTTGAGGTCCTCGCCGCTGCTGAGCACCAGCACGCCTTTGTCGGTGCCGAAGTAACGGCCCAGGCCGGGGTCGATCGAGCTCAGGTTGAGGCCCTGCCAGCGGAAGGCCTGGTAGATCGCGGGCATGCCGCAGTCCGGCTCGCCCTTGTCGCAGCCGCCGCGTGGGCCGATGCGCTCGATCTCCATCTCGACGCCCGGCGGCATCATCTGCTTCCAGTGCTCGCCGCCGTCGCCGCCGTGCATGCGCGCCATCGGCGCGACGTCGTCCCGGTTGAACATCATTACCCGGCGGATCGCATCGGCCTTCATGCTGGCGTCGTGGGTCTTGCCTTCGCGTGCATAGCGCAGCGTCACCGACTGGCCCATCTTGAGATCGCCGAGCAAGTCGCGCGCCGTGCCGACCGCGGCCGGCCCGTTGCCGGTGACCGGCTTGCCGTCCACGCTCAGGATGACATCGCCGCTGCGCAGGCCGGCTCTTGCGGCCGGGCTGTCGGGCGTGACGGCCGCCACGCGCACGCCGCTGGCGGCGGGATTGGGTGCCATCACGATGCCCAGGCCGGGACCCTGCTTGAACATCTCGTCGCCGCCCGGCATGCCTCCCATGCCCGGACCCATGCCGGGCCCCATGCGTTCGATGCGGATCTTGCGCTGCCCCGGGCCGCCCTCGTCCATGCGCATGCCCGGGCCCATGTCCTCGATGGACTTGCCGTCCGGGCCGATGCGCCTGATCACGATGTGGCGCTCCCCGTCGCCATCGCCGCCGCCCGCCATCGCGACGTCGTCGTCATCCAGTTCGCCGCGCGCCATCGGGCCGCCCTGGCGTTCGCGCCGGACGATGACGCGGACATCATTGCCTTCGCCAAGCTGCTTGGACAGTTCCTGGATGCGCCCGACCAGGCGATCGATCTCGGCGCGCGCCGCCTGCTGTTGCGCAGTCTGCGCGACCGGTGCCGCGGCGGGCGCCGCGGCGGGCGCGGGGGCCGCCTGCGCCGAGCCGAAGCTCAGTACGGCGGCGATCATGACGGGCAGGACGCGGATCTTCATGGCGGTTCCTCGGAGTGGGCTGTGGCGGGTTCGCGTTGCGCGACGGATCTGAAATGTGCGGCGGGTTCAGTAGGCCGAGACCAGGGCCACGTCGAAGTTGCGGCCTTCGCTGGCGAGGTAACGGCGGGATGTTTCGACGGCGGCGGCTTCGCGCAGCAACTGCACGCGCTGCTGCCACAGGTCGAGCTGCCGGGCGGGATCGCGGTTGGCCTCGAGCGCCGCGTCGATGGTGTGCAGGCCGTCCTCGTACTCCAGGCTCATGGCCGCGGCCGTGGCGCTGCTCGCGCCGGTGTCGGCGGCGGCGAGTACGCGGTCCAGCCGCTGCGACTCGGACATCAGCGCGGCCAGCTGGGCATTGCGTTCGGCGGCGGCGCCCGAGGCGCTGGCCGTGGCGGCGGGCGCAACCGGCGCGCGCAGGCTGGCGGGCAGGGAAAGCAGGCCGATCACCAGGCTGGCGGCGAGCGCCAGCGGCCATCGCGGTGCGCGCCGGGGCGCGGCCAGGCGGCGCGAAAGCAACGGCCAGGCGTCGCGGACCGGCGACTCGGACGGCATCTGCGCCAGCGCGAGCCCGAGCGGAATGGCCGGCGCACGGTCGCCGTGCTGCAGCCAGGACGAAGGCAAGCGATCGTCAGCCATGGACGCGGGCTCCGTCGGGGATAAGTTCGGTGTCCAGGTGCAACAGGCCGCGCAGCTTGCGGGTGCCGCGGGCGAGTTGCGATTTCGAGAACGACAGGCTCCTGCCCATGGCGCCGGCGATCTCCTCGTGGGTATAGCCTTCGGCGTGGTACAGCCACAGCACGCTGCGGGTCGCGTCGGGCAACTGCTCCATCGCGCGGCCGAGGATGGCCGCGTCGGCGGCACGCGGCGGCAGCAGCAGGCTGGCGTCGCTGAAGTCGGTCTCGTCGAATTCGCCTTCCGCCGACAGCCGCCCGCGCCGGCGCAACTGCATCAGCGCCTCGTTGACGGCGATCTGGCGCAACCAGCCCCAGAAGGGCGAGTCGCCGCGGAATTCCGCCACCCGGTCGAACAGTTTCAACATCGTCTCCTGCAAAACGTCCTGGGCCTCCTCGCGCTTGCCGGTCAGGCGCAGCGCCAGGGTGAACACGGGCCGCTCGAACGCGCGGTACAGCTGCTCGAACGCGGCCGCCTCGCCGGCCCGCGCGCGGGCCAGCAGCGTGGCAGGCACGTCGATCGCGAAGGACGAGGCGGGGCTCACGTCTGGCATGGATGCACCGGGACGGAAAAGGGTCGCAGGCGGTGGCGGCGGTCTGGACTACGGGGCCAGGCCTGAACTGCGGGGCCAGGTCCATTCCAGCCCCGCATCGGATCCTCCCACATCGGCAGGGCGCGGGCGGGGCTGGATTGGACCTGAGCCGCGCGCCTGCGTCGACAAAGCAGGCGGCCTGGATTGGACATGGCCCCAGGCCCCGCCCGGGACTGTAAAATGCCGTGTTCCCGACCCCGGCGCCCCTCCATGACGAAGCAGACGATCTACAACGCCACCCACCGCGCCCACGGCGCGAAGATGGTGGACTTCGGTGGCTGGGACATGCCGATCCACTACGGTTCGCAGATCGAGGAGCACCACCAGGTGCGCCGCGACGCCGGCATGTTCGACGTCTCGCACATGACCGTGCTCGACATGCATGGCGCCATGGTCCGCCCCTTCCTGCGCAAGCTGGTCGCCAACTCGGTGGACAAGCTGCAGAAGACGGGCAAGGCCCTGTACGCGGCCATGCTCGACGACAGCGGCGGCGTGATCGACGACCTGATCGTCTATTACATGGCCGAGGATTTCTTCCGGGTGGTGGTCAACGCCGCCACCCGCGACAAGGACCTTGCCTGGATCGAGGCGCAGGCGGCGCCGTTCGGCATCGACATCCGCGAGCGCCGCGACCTGGCGATGGTCGCCGTGCAGGGCCCGAACGCGCGCGGGAAAGTGCAGTCACTGCTGACGCCCGCCGCCGCCGCGGCCGCAGCCAAGCTGGGCAAGTTCGTCGCGGTGGAGGCGGACGGCATGTTCATCGCCCGCACCGGCTACACCGGCGAGGACGGCTTCGAGATCATGGTGCCGGAGGCCCAGGCGGTGGACTTCTGGAACCGCCTGGTCGCCGCCGGCGTGAAGCCCGCCGGCCTTGGCGCGCGCGATACGCTGCGCCTCGAAGCCGGCATGGCGCTGTACGGGCAGGACATGGACGAATCGGTGTCGCCCTACGAGGCGGGCCTGGCGTGGACGGTGGCGCTGGACGAGGGCCGCGATTTCAACGGGCGAAAGGCGCTGGAGGCACAACAGTCGGCCGGCGTCCCCCGGCAGACCGTTGGCCTGGTGCTGGACGACAAGGGCGTGCTGCGCCACGGCCAGGCCGTCTTCACGGCCGCTGGCGAGGGCGAGGTGCTCTCGGGTACGTTTTCGCCGACTCTTGGCAAGGCGATCGCGCTGGCGCGCGTACCGGCCGGCGATCCCGGCGAGGTGACCGTGGACATCCGCGGCAAGCGCCTGTCGGTGCGCGTGGTCCGTTATCCCTTCGTCCGCGATGGCGTGGCGCAACCAGGCGTCTGAGCGACACCGCGTCCGGGCCGCCGGCCTTTCACGCCATCCTTGCCGCCGGGGCCGGTGCTTCCGGCTAAACTAGGCTACCCCGCAGCACCCTGCCCACCGCCCCGACACGAGTACAGCCATGAGCGAGATTCCCGGCGACCTGAAGTTCCTGAAGTCCCACGAGTGGGCCCGCGTCGAGGACAACGGCCAGGTCACGATCGGCATCTCCGACCATGCCCAAGCGCTGCTCGGCGACCTCGTGTACGTCGAGCTGCCCACGGTTGGTGACGACGTCACCGCCGGCACCGCCGTCGCCGTGGTCGAATCGGTCAAGGCCGCATCCGACGTGTACAGCCCGGTGTCGGGCAAGGTCGTGGCGGTGAACGCCGCCCTGGCCGACAAGCCGGAGACGATCAACGAGGACGCCTACGGCGAGGGCTGGGTGCTGGTCGTCGCCCCGAGCGATGGCGAGGAGCTCAATGAGTTGTTGTCGCCCGACGACTATGCCGAGCTGCTCGAGGACGAAGACCACTAAGATGCCGTTCCTGCCGCATACCGAATCCGATGTCCAGGCGATGCTCAAGGCCATCGGCGCCGACAGCATCGACGCCCTGTTCGACGAGATCCCGCCGCACCTGATCGTCAAGTCGCTCGAGCACGTGCCCGAGACGGCCAACGAGATGGAAGTCATGCGCCTGATGCGCATGCGCGCGGCCCTGGACGAGACCCGGCTGAACTTCGCCGGCGCCGGCGCCTACGAGCACCACATCCCCGCGGCGATCTGGCAGGTCGTCGGCCGCGGCGAGTTCTACTCGGCGTACACGCCCTACCAGGCCGAGGCCAGCCAGGGCACGCTGCAGCTGATCTACGAATACCAGACGATGATGACCCGCCTGACCGGCATGGACGTGAGCAACGCATCCATGTACGACGGAGCCACGTCCGTGGCCGAGGCGGTGCTGATGGCCGAGCGCAGCCGCAGGAAGGGTGGCGCGCGGCGCGTGCTGGTGCCGGAGTCGCTACACCCTGCGTATCGCCGCACCTTGTCGGCGATCGTGGACCTCCAGGGCATCGAGGTGGTGACCTTGCCCTGTCCGAACGGCTTCCTGGAGCAGGCGACGCTGGACGCGGTCACCGGCGAGTTCACCGCCCTGGTGATCCCGCAGCCCAACTACTTCGGCGTGCTGGAGGAGTCCGACGCGCTCACCGACTGGGCGCAGTCGCGCGGCGCGCTGGCGATCGCGGTGGTCAACCCGATGTCGCTGGCGCTGCTCAAGGCGCCCGGCCGCTGGGGCGCGCGCGGCGTGGACATCTGCTGTGGCGACGGCCAGCCGCTGGGCGTGCCGCTGTCCTCGGGCGGGCCGTACTTCGGCTTCCTGGCCTGCCGCAAGGACATCGTGCGCAACATGCCCGGGCGGATTGTCGGCCGCACCACCGACCTGGACGGCAAGACCGGCTATGCGCTCACCCTGCAGGCGCGCGAGCAGCACATCCGCCGCGCCAAGGCGACCTCCAACATCTGCACCAACCAGGGCCTGCTGGTGACCGCCGCCACCATCTACATGGCGATCACCGGGCCGGAAGGCCTGCGTCGCGTCGCCGCCGCCTCGGCGGCGAACATGGCGGCGCTGCGCGCGCGCCTGGAGTCGATCCCGGGCGTGCGTGCCCGGCATCCGGCGCAGGTGCACTTCCACGAGGCGGCGTTCGAGTTGCCGGTGGCCGCGCGCGATGTCGTCGAGGCGCTCGCCGGAGAACGCATCCTGGCCGGCGTCAGCCTGGCCGGCGACTACGCCGGACGCGAGCGCGAGTTGCTCGTCTGCGCCACCGAAACCAAGCGCGCCGAGGACATCGAGGCGTTCGCGACGGCGCTCGAAGCGGCGCTGGCCCGGAAATAAATCCGCGCAGTTTTGCGTTTTCGGGGTTCGCGGCGCGCCTTTCGCGCCGCCTCCGTCGCCGGCCCGCCAACACGCTTTTCGACACCCCCCGGCACCGTCCGCGCGCAACGCGCGGCGACGCGTCCGGAAAATCCGCGCCGAGGAAATCGCGCGCATTCCCGAGGAATAACGCGATTTCCAAATTCGCATCGCGCGCGCAGCGGAAATTCCAGCGGCCGGTTGCGCCGCTCGCGGCGTCCCCGCGGCGAGCGCGGGCGGATCGCCGGCCTGAAATTTTTTTGCAAAATAGTTGACATCGTAAAATCACGTGATTAGCGTTCGCCCCAATCGACACCTGATTGCGGAAAGACTCATCACGAACCAGCCGACAACTCGCGACTCCAGAGCTGCCTCTGCCCCAGACGTCATGACGGTGGACACAGGAGTCGCTTCCCCGGAAAAACGGCCGGTCCGCATCCGCTTCGAATCCAGGAGTTCCAGCGCCCGGTCCGGCAACGGCCCGGGCGTTTTCACGAGCGGCGAACCCACGCCGCCAAGAAATCCGGACCGGCGCCCAGCGCCGGTGCGGTGCGCCGCGGAATCCTCCGCGGTGGTGCCTTTGTGACTGGGCGTCCCAAAAGCCAACTGACGAGGAGTTGACCATGGCTACCAAGAAAGCTGCGAAGAAACCGGCCAAGAAGGCCGCGAAGAAGTCCGCCAAGAAAGCTGCACCGAAGAAAGCCGCCAAGAAGTCTGTCCGCAAGGCTGCGCCGAAGAAGGCCGCCAAGAAGGCTGCGAAGAAGACTGCGAAGCGTCCGGCCAAGAAGGCTGCCAAGAAGACCGCGAAGAAGACCGCCCGCAAGGCAGCGCCGAAGAAGGCCGCCAAGAAGGCTGCCAAGAAGACTGCGAAGCGCCCGGCCAAGAAGGCTGCGAAGAAGGCCACCAAGCGTCCCGCCAAGAAGGCCGCGAAGAAGGCCGCCAAGAAGCCTGCCAAGAAGGCTGCCAAGCGAAAGGCTGCACCGGCTGCACCGGCTGCGCCCGTCGCCCCGGCGATGTAAATAGCAGTACCCCGAAAGCTGTAATCTCGAACTCTCTCCCCGTGTTGCCCAGGCGGGGAGAGAGACTTTCCAAGGCACTGGAAAGGGTCGAAAGGATCAAGCGCCCCCGGGCGCTTTTTTCTTGCCTGGCATTTGCCGGGCCGCGCCTTCGGGCGTCGAGACGGAATCCGGGCCCTCGGGGCGCGGAGTCAGTCCTGCGAGGGCTCGTCGTCGATGCCCAGCCAGTCGTGGGTCGGCAGGCCAAGCACGCGGTCCATCAGGCTCGGCAGCAGGCCGGTTGGCGCGGCGCTCTCGCTGTTCCAGAGCACGACCATGCCGACGTCCTGGTCGGGCAGGAAGGCGATCAGCCCGCGATAGCCCTGCACCGCACCGCCGTGGAAGACCAGCGTGTGGCCCTGGTACTCGAACACCCGCCAGCCCAGTGCATACCAGGCATGGGTCAGGCGCTCGCGGCGCCAGCCCGAGCCGCGCACTTCGCCCGGCGTGCTGACCTGGGGCGTGTGGATCTGCTGGAGCATGGTTGGCGTCAGCACGTCGGGCCGGTGGCCCATCTGCGCGATCAGCCACTGCGCCATGTCGTGGATGCTGGAGTTGACGCCCGCCGCCGGCGGCACGTGGTAGTAGCTTTCCTTCGGCCGCACCGCCACCCAGCCGCCGCGGCCGCGCACGTGCGGGCGCGCCCAGCTCGTGCTCGCTTCCAGGGCGTCGCGGCCGTAGGTGCTGTTGTACATGCCCAGCGGGTGGAAGATCTTCTTCTCGACCTGGTGCGAGTAGAAATCGCCGGTCGCGGCGAACACCCGGTCGCCGACCAGGCTGAAGGCGACGTTCTGGTAGGCATAGCAATCGCCCGGCGTGCAGGCCATCGGTGCGTCCGACAGGCGTTCGGCCAGCAGCGGGAAGGGCTGGTCGCTTTCCAGGTCGCGATCGTAGGTGTTGCGGGTGAGGCCGACGCGATGGCTGAGGATGTCGCGCACCGTCACCCGGTTGGCGCTGGCGTAATCGCGCAGCTTGAACGCCGGCAACTGGTTGACGATCGGGCGGTCCCAGTCCATCGCGCCCTCGGCGACCAGCTGGGCGGTGAGCGTGGCCGCGAACGCCTTGGACAGCGACGCCAGGCGGAACACCGTGTCCGTGCCGATCGGCTCGCCGCCCGGTGCGCCGGTCTGGCCGTAGCCATGCATGGTGACGACGTGCCCGTCCTGCACGATCGCGATCGCCACGCCCGGCAGGTGCTTCTGGCTGACCAGTGCGCTGGCGAAGCGGTCGACTTCGCGCGCGTCCGGGCCGATGTCGCGTCCAAGCGGCGAGGGCGGCGGAGTCGGTGCCGCCGCCGGCGCGGCGACCACCACGGGAACGGGTTTGGCGTGCTTGCGCCGGCCCGCTGCCTGGCTGGGCGCCGAAAGCAGGGAAGGCAGCAGGAACAGGCAGACCAGCAACGCGCAGCAGGCTTTCTTGTGCGACATGTCCAACGTATGCTTGAGCCGGGATGAAGGGTCGATTCTAGCGCGCGTCCCGCGCGCCGGCCTGAATGACAAGGGAGCGACACCATGCTGGCAGTTCTCGTACTCCTCGGCTTGCTGGTGGTCGCCGCGTTCTGGGCGATCGGCATCTACAACGGCCTGGTCACCGGGCGCAACGCCTACAAGAACGCGTTCGCACAGATCGACGTGCAGCTCACGCGCCGTTACGACCTGATCCCGAACCTTGTCGAGGTGGCCAAGGGTTACATGGCGCACGAGCGCGAGACGCTTGAGGCCGTGGTCAAGGCCCGTGCCGCCGCGGTCAGCGGCCTGGCCGCGGCCAAGGCCGATCCCGGCGACGCGCAGGCCATGCAATCGCTGGCCAACGCCGACCAGGGCCTGACCGGTGCGCTCGGCCGCCTGATGGTGGTCAGCGAGCAGTACCCGGACCTGAAGGCCAACCAGAACATGATGCAGCTGTCCGAGGAGCTCACCTCCACGGAAAACCGCGTCGCCTTCGCGCGCCAGGCCTTCAACGATTCGGTGATGGCCTACAACAACCGGCGCGAGGTGTTCCCCTCCAGCGTGGTGGCCGGCATGTTCAACTTCGTGCCCGGCACCCTGCTCGAGATCACCGAGCCGGCCAAGCGCGACGCGCCCAAGGTCAGCTTCTGATCAAGCAAGGGTGAACTTCTTCGAGCGCCAGGCGGGCGCCAGGCGCCAGAGCCGGCGCCTGGTGGTCCTGTTCGCCATTGCGGTGCTGGCCACCGTCGCCGCCGTCGACCTGGTGCTGATGCTGGCCTTCGGCGGCCTCGGCCGCGGCGCCTCCGGCGGCAGCACGCTGGGCGCGTTGTTCGCATCGACATTGGTCACCCTCGCCGTGATCGGCTGCGCCAGCCTGTACCGCACCGCCTCCCTGCGCACCGGCGGCAGCGCCGTGGCCAACCAGCTGGGCGCAGTGCTGGTCCCGGAGGACACCACCGACTTCAACCTGCGCCGCCTGCGCAATGTCGTCGAGGAGATCGCGATCGCCTCCGGCGTCCCGGTGCCGCAGGTCTACGTGCTCGAGCAGGAGCAGGCGATCAATGCCTTCGCGGCGGGTTACGCGCCGGCCGACGCTGCAATCACCGTGACGCGTGGCGCGCTGGACAAGCTCAACCGGGACGAGCTGCAGGGCGTCATCGCGCACGAGTTCAGCCATGTGCTCAACGGCGACATGCGCCTGAACATCCGCCTGGTGGGCCTGCTGTTCGGCATCCTGGTGCTGGCCATCATCGGCCGCAAGATCCTGGAGAACGCGCGCTTTTCGCGCGGCAGGAACAACGGCGCGCTGTTCGGCGTGGCCTTCGGCCTGGTGGTGGTGGGCTACGTGGGACTGTTCTTCGGCCGCCTGATCAAGGCCGGGCTCAGCCGCACGCGCGAGCACCTGGCCGATGCCTCGGCGGTGCAGTTCACCCGGCAGACGCGCGGGATCTCCGGGGCGCTCAAGAAACTTGCGGGCCTGCCGGAAGGCTCGCGCCTGGCAACCGCGGACGCCGAGGAATACAGCCACATGTTCTTCGGCGAGGGCCTGAAGCTGTCGCGAATGATGGCCACCCATCCGCCCCTGCTCGAGCGCATCCAGTTGCTGGAGCCGGCTTTCAAGCCTGACGCGCTGACCGAACTCTCGGCGCGCTGGAGCATGCATCCGCCGGTGGGCCTGGACGAGGACGCGGCGCTGGGCCTGGCGCCTGCCGGCGAGGCCGGGACGCAGCGCCCGCCCGCCAGCGCCACCGCCGGCCTGCCCGCGGAGCGGTCCTCCGTCGCGATCACGCCACCTTCCGTCGTGGCCCAGGTCGCGACGCCGCGCGCCGACGACTATCGCCAGGCCGGCGCCATCCACCAGGCCATCCCTGACGTGCTGCAGCGCGCGGCGCGGCACCAGTCCGATGTCGTGCCGATGCTGTTGGGGTTGCTGCATGCGCCGCCCGGCCAGGTGCGCGATGCCCAGCAGTACGAATTGCGCGCCCGCACCGACCATGTCGTCGCCGAACAGGCGCTGGACTATGCCGATCGCCTGGCCGACCTGCATCCGGCGCTGCGCCTGCCGCTTGCCTCGCTGGCCTTCCCCACCTTGCGCCGCCGCCCGCGCCCGGAGTTGAACCAGTTCATGGACCTGGTGTTCGCGATGGTCCACGCCGATGGCGAGATCGACCTGTTCGAGTACTGCCTGGGCCGATTGCTGCGCGCCCAGGTGACCGAGGCGCTCGATCCGGTCAGCGCCTGGGTGCCGGGCCGGCTGCGCCTGCACGATGCCACCGCGCCTGCGGTGACCCTGCTGACGGTACTTGCGCAGGCCGGGCACGACAATCCCGCCGACGCGCCGCGCGCCTTCGTCGCCGGGCTCGACCGCGTCTTCCCTCGTCTCAGCGCCAGCTACACGCCGCCCAACGACATGCTAGGCGCGCTCGATGCGGTGCTGCCCGTGCTCGATGGCCTGGAGCCGATGGGCAAGGAACTGCTGATCGAGGGCCTGGTGGTGGCGGTGAGCCACGACGGCCGCGTGAGCGTGGCCGAGTCGGAACTGCTGCGCACGGTCTGCGCCGCCCTGCACGTGCCGCTGCCGCCGATGCTCGCGGAGTCCGCGACGGCCTGACCGCTCGCGTGCGCGCCCGGCCCCTGGCCGCGCCTCAGACCAGGCCGGTGAGGTAATAGAACCCGATCACCACGAACACCGCTGCCGTCTTCACCAGCGTGATCGCAAAGATGTCCTTGTAGCTCTGCCGGTGGCTCAGCCCGGTCACCGCCAGCAGGGTGATGACGGCGCCGCTGTGCGGCAGGCTGTCCATGCCGCCGGAAGCCATCGCCGCGCGGCCTGGTGGAGCGACGCGTCCGGAATTCCACCCGGCGCGGGCGTGATGCTGGTGGACGCCAATGCAACCGGTGCGGATCCCGCCTTCGCCGGACTGCAGTGCCTGCGCGCGCTGTGGAGCGACGCGACGGCGGCCGGCCACGGCCGACTGCACGCGAGCACCGGGGCCACGCGTGCCGCGCTGCCGCGCGAGGGACTGCCGGTGCTGGTCATCCATGGCGCCGACGATGGACTGGTCCCGGCCGATTTCAGCGGCGGCGCCTATGCCAAGTGGGCAAGGTCCGCCGGCCGCGACGTGCGCTATTGGCGCGTGGCCAACGCGCAGCACTTCGACGCCTTCCTCGGCCTGCCGGTGATGGGAGCACGCTACGTGCCGATGCTGGCGTACGCCTACGCCGGGCTCGACCGGGTGTGGGCGCACCTTGATGCCGGCGCGGCCATGCCCGGGGACGCGGAGATCGCCACGCGGCGGCGGGAACTGTCGGCGCAGGGGCTGGCGCCGCTGGCGAAGGACGATCTGGGCCTGATTCCCTGAATCTCAGCGAGGCTGATTCTTCGCGGTGACGCCGCGGATGAGATCCGCCGCGCGCTCGGCGATCATCATGGTGGGCGCATTGGTGTTGCCGCCGACCAGGCGCGGCATCACCGACGCATCCACCACGCGCAGGCCGCTGACGCCGCGCACCCGCAGCTGCGGATCGAGCACCGCGCCGGCGTCGTCGTCCGCGCCCATCCGGCAGGTGCCGACCGGGTGGTAGATGGACTCGGCCTTGCGCCGCACGAAGGCGTCGATGTCGGCGGCGTCCTGCACCTCGACGCCGGGGAAGAGTTCCTCGCCGCGGAAGGGCGCGAACGCATTTTGGGCGAAGATCCTGCGCGACAGTTTCACGCACTCCAGCATCATCCGCCGGTCGTGGCCTTCGCTGTCGCTCAGGTAGCCGGCCTCGATCTGGACCTTGTCGGCGGGATTGGCGCTGGCCAGGCGCAGGCGGCCGCGACTGCGCGGGCGCAGGTAGCAGGCGTGCAGGGTGTAGCCGTAGCCGGGCAGCTGGTTGCGGCCATGGTCGTCGAGCTGCGCAGGCACGAAGTGGAACTGGATGTCGGGGCGCGCATCCTCGGCCATGTCGGAGCGGACGAAGCCGCCGGTTTCGGCGATGTTGCTCGTTCCGGGCCCCTGCTTGAGCAGGTAGTACTGGAGCGCGATGGAAAGGTCATTGGTCTTGTCGTAGGTCACCGCCTGGGTGCAGCGCTGCATCGTGCAGATGTCCAGGTGGTCCTGCAGGTTGGCGCCGACGCCGGGCAGGTCCGCGCGCACCGCGATGCCGTGGCGCGCCAGCTCGTCGGCCGGGCCGATGCCCGACAGCATCAGCAGCTGCGGTGAATTGAGCGCGCCGCCGCACAGCAGTACCTCGCGCGCCGCGACTTCGTTGAACGCCTTTCCATGCCGGCTGAAGCTGACGCCATTGGCACGGCCGGCGTCGTCGAAGGTGACGCAGGATGCGACCGCGCCAGTCAGCACCTTGAGGTTCCGTCGCGAACGAATTGGCTTGAGGTAGGCCTCGGCCGCCGAGCTGCGCGAGCCGCCGCGGGTGGTGGTCTGGTACCAGCCGAAGCCGTCCTGCCAAGCGCCGTTGAAGTCATCGGTCAACGCCCAGCCGGCCTGGTGCGCGGCTTCCACGAACACGGTCGAGAGCGGGTTCTGGTAGCGCGGGTCGGACACGCCCAGCGGGCCATCGCCGCCGTGCAGTCGGCTCGCCCCGCGGGAGTTGCCCTCCGACCGTTTGAAATAAGGCAGCACGTTGTCCCAGTACCAGCCGCTCGCGCCGAGTTCGTCCCACTCGTCGTAGTCGGCCTTGTTGCCGCGGATGTAGCACATCGCGTTGATCGAACTGGAGCCGCCCAGCACGCGGCCGCGCGGCCACCACAGGCGGCGGCCGAGCAGGCCGGGTTCCGGCGCGGTGTTGTAGTCCCAGTTCACGCCCTTGTTGCCAACCAGCCTGGCCAGGCCGGCGGGCATGTGCACGAAGGGATTCCAGTCGCTGGGACCGGCCTCGAGCAACAGGACGCGCGTGGCGGGATCCTCGCTCAGCCGGTTGGCGAGCACGCAACCGGCCGAACCGGCGCCGACGATGATGTAGTCGTACACGAACACCCTTCTTGCAGGAGCCGCCCGAGGCTAGGCCCGGGGACTAGAGTAAATGCTCCGGATGGGGGATTCCGCCGGGCCTGGGCTAAGCTTGTGCTCTCTTTCGTGATGGACCCGGCAATGTCCGAGCCCGCATCGCCGTCCCGGTCGCTCTGGTCCACGGTCACAGGCTCGGAGCCGGCCGAGCGCGCGGCGCTGGGCCTGAGCTTCCTGTTCTTCTTCTTCGTGCTGTCGTCCTACTACCTGCTGCGGCCACTGCGCGACCAGTTCAGTGCCGCGGTCGGATCGACCAACCTGTGGCCGTTCTGGCTGGCCACCCTGGTCGGCACCTTGCTGCTCACGCCAGTGTTCGGCACGCTGGTGTCGCGCTGGCCGCGGGAGCGCTTCATCCCGGTCATGTACGGCTTCTTCATCCTCTGCCTGCTGGCCTTCGTGCCGGCCTTCCGCGCGCAGGACGCGATCGGCACGCGCACGCTCGGGATCATCTTTTACGTCTGGGTCAGCGTGTTCAACCTGTTCGTGGTGTCGCTGTTCTGGAGCTTCATGGCCGACCTCTACGACAGCGTGCAGTCGCGCCGCCTGTTTCCGGTGATCGCACTGGGTGGCACGCTGGGCTCGCTGCTGGGCCCGGCGATCGCGCGGGTCGTGCCGGTCGAGCAGTTGCTGTTCTCCTCGATCGCCATGCTGCTGGGCGCCATCGCCTGTGCGATCGCGCTCGGGCGCTGGGCGCGCCGGCATCCCAATCCCGAGCGGCGCCTGGCTGACGTGCTGATCGGTGGAAACTGGTGGGCGGGACTGCGGCTTGCCTCATCGTCGCCTTTCCTGCGCCAGATGATCGCGCTGACGCTGCTCGGGGAAGCGGTGGGCACGATTGCTTACGGTCTCAACGCCGACTACATCGGAAAACACTACCCCTCCCGCGAGTTGGCGACGCATTTCTACGCAAACATCGACCTGACGGTGAATCTCCTGGCCGCCGCGCTGCAGAGCCTGGGCATCGCCCGCTTCGTGCTGTCGCGCTTCGGCACCGCCTGGGGCCTGGTGCTGCCCTCGATCATCAACGTGTGCGTGCTTCTGGCGGTGGCGTTCGTCGGCGACGCAGCCGTGGTCGCGATGCTGGTGATCACCCGCGCCGGCGCCTACGGCCTGTTCAAGCCCGCCTCCGACGCCATCTATACGCGCGCCAGTCGCGAAGTCCGCTACAAGGGCAAGAACGCGATCGACACGGTCGCCTGGCGGCTGGGCGACGTCATCGTGTCAAGCGCGATGGCGCTGGCGGCGCCCCTGGCCGTGGGCGTGGCCGGCTACGCACTGGTGTCGGCGGCCTGCTCGGCCACCTCCGGCTGGTTTGGCTGGCGCGTGCCGCGGGCGACGGACCTGGCCCCGGAAACGGACCCAGTCGCGTTGGCAGCGCCGAGCGACTCCACGTCCGCCAGCAGTGCTTAACGCGGCTTCAGCTTGGGTGCCGGGCGGTTGGCCCATCTTCAGATCGACTCACATAAGCTTCCCGCATGAACATACTCCGCCTGTCCCTCGCCCTGGCGCTCGCAGCCAGCCTTCCGATCGTGGCCTCCGCCCAGGTCAAGCCGACGCCCGCGTCAGTCGCGGCGCCGATGTTGCCGGTCGCGGCCAGCCAGCGCGCGCCGATCGCGCCGCGGCCCGTGCCGCCCCTGTCCGAGCAGGTCAAGATCCAGTCGCTGATCGCCTCGGTCGAGCAGTTGCCGGGCGCGGTCTTCATCCGCAACGGCACCGAGTACGACGGCCACAAGGCTGCCGACCACCTGCGCCTCAAGCTCAAGTACGCCGGCAAGCGCGTGCAGACGGCCGACCAGTTCATCACCAACCTGGCGACGGGCTCGTCGATGTCGGGAAAGCCCTACCAGATCCGATTTGCCGACGGCCACACCGTTGAGTCCGCGGTGTACTTCCGCGAACAGCTCAAGCGGATCGAGTCCGGCCGCCGCTCGGCGAAGGGCTGAGCCACATCGCGATGCGGGCGTCGAACACGATGTCGCCGCCCGCGTCGCCCACCTCCACCAGCACCGGCAGGTCGTAGCCCGCGTCCGCGACGACGATAGGGATCTCCGGCCGGGCGGCGCCCGACAGTGTCCCGCTGGCTTTCTGGAGGTAGCGCACCGTCATTCCCTTGGGGATCCAGCGCATGCCCCGCGGAAGGCTGGCATCGGTCATCAGGCCGGCGCAGAGTTCTGCCAGGTTGCATAACGCGATCGCGTGCACCGTGCCGATGTGGTTGTGCACCGCGCGCCTGTCGCGGATCCGCGCCTCGCATCGGCCCGGCTCGAGCCGCGTGATGCGCGGGCCGATGCTGCCGAAGTAGGGCGCCTTCCAGCACACCGCGCGCGAAAACAGCCAGCCGCCCAGGGGCCAGCGCTGGCTGCGTCGCCACAGGCGCAGCAGCGGCGTTGCGCCGCCGCCGCCGCCGGCGTCCCTGCTCACGCCGCGCGTTCCCGCTGGGCCTCGTGCAACCGATACAGCGAGGCGGACTCGAGGTCGGCGGAATCGAAATCGTCCACGCTGATGGCATCCCAGGTGAGCGCGCGCAGGTGTTCGAGCTGCTCCCTCTCCTGCGCGCTGATCCAGCCTTCGCGCACGCCTTCGGCCAATTGCTCGGGGAAGGTCAGCGCGGTGATGTCGCTGCTCTTGAGCGCCTTGAGGAACTTGCGCTCCACCGGTTCGGCCAGGATCACGGCGGGCAGGGCGGCGTCCACGCGACCGGCAGGGTTGTTCGCCGTCGGGGTCAGGAAGACGCCATCGGCCAGGCGGTCACGCGCGTCGGACGGCGACATCAGCAGGGCCGCGGCGCGACGGCCGAGGCGGTCCGACGGGGCCTGCGCACGCCGGCCGATCGGGAACACCAGCAGCCAGAGCACCCAGGCCGCGGGGCGGATGGGGAAGTTGCGCAGCACGCCCGACATCGCCAGCTCGATCTTGTGCGCGGCGTCGTGGAAGGCCCAGGCCAGCAGCGGCTGCTCGGTCGCCGGGCGTCCGTCGTCCTCGTAGCGCTTGAGCATGGCGCTGCTAATGTAGAGCTGGCTCAGCACGTCGCCCAGGCGGCCGCTGAGTTTTTCCTTGAACTTCAGCTTGCCGCCCAGCAACAACATCGACACATCGGCGAGCAGGGCGAGGTTGGCCGAGTACCGGTTGAGCTTGCGGAAGTACCGGCGGGAGTAGGCATCGCCTGGCGCCACGCCGATGCGCGCGGTGGTCAGGCCAAACCAGAAGCTGCGCACCGCGTTGGAGAACGCGAAGCCGATGTGCCCGAACAGGTTGGTGTCGAAGTCGCGCAGTCCCTGCGCCTGGTCCGGGTTCTGCGCCGCCTGCATTTCCTTCAGCACCCAGGGATGGCATCGAATGGCACCCTGGCCAAAGATCATCAGCGAGCGGGTCATGATGTTGGCGCCCTCCACCGTGATCGAGATCGGCGCCGCCTGCCAGCCGCGGCCGAGGTAGTTCCTGGGCCCGAGGATCACGCCCTTGCCGCCATGGATGTCCATCGCGTCGGCGGCCACCTGGCGCGCGAGTTCGGTGCAGTGGTATTTGGCGATGGCACTCGGCACCGCCGGCTTTTCGCCGCGATCCACCGCGGCGGCCGTGGCCTGGGACAGCGCGGTCATGGCGTAGGTGTGGCCGGCGATGCGCGCCAGCGCTTCCTCCACGCCCTCGAATCGGCCGATCGACAGGCCGAACTGCTTGCGGATGCGCGCGTACGCGCCGGTCACCACGGCCGCCAGCTTGCTCGCGCCGCTGGAGGTGGAGGGCAGGGTGATCGAGCGGCCGATGCTCAGGCACTCCACCAGCATGCGCCAGCCGTGGCCCGCGTAGTCTTCGCCGCCGATCAGCTGCGACAGCGGCACGAACACATCCTTGCCGTGGATCGGCCCGTTCTGGAACGGGCAATTGAGCGGGAAGTGCCTGCGGCCGATGTCCATGCCCGGCGTGCCGCGCGGCACCAGCGCCAGCGTGATGCCGACGTCCTTCTTGTCGCCCAGCAGGCCGTCCGGATCGTACAGCCGGAAGGCGATACCGATGATCGTGGCCACGGGGGCCAGCGTGATATAGCGCTTGTCGAAGTTCATGCGCACGCCGACCACGCGTGCGCCGTTCCATTCGCCCTGGCAGACGATGCCGTAGTCGGGGATCGAGGTCGCATCCGAACCCGCGGTGGGGCCGGTCAGGCCGAAGCAGGGGATCTCGCGCCCGTCGGCCAGGCGCGGCAGGTAATGCGCCTTCTGCTCGTCGGTGCCGTAGTGCGCCAGCAACTCGCCCGGGCCCAGGGAATTGGGCACGCCGACGGTGGACGACAGCGTGGCCGAGACCGAGGCCAGCTTCATGATGACCCGGGAATGCGCGAACGCCGAAAAGCCCAGGCCCCCGTACTCCTTCGCGATGATCATGCCGAAGAACTTGTTGCGCTTGAGGAAATCCCACACCTCCGGCGCCAGGTCCGCGCGCACATGCGAGGTTTCCCAGTCGCTGGTCATCTTGCAGACCTCCTCGCAGGGGCCGTCGATGAAGGCCTGCTCTTCGGTCGTGAGCACCGGGCGCGGCTGCGAGAGCAGTTGCTGCCAGCGCGGCTTGCCCGAGAACAGCTCGCCTTCGAAGCCGACCGTGCCGGCTTCCAGCGCAACGCGTTCGGTGTCCGACAGCGGCGGCAGGATCTTCGAGTAGAACGACAGCAGCGGCGCGGTGATGAAGCGCTGGCGGATCGGCGTCACCAGCAGGGGCAGCACGATGAGCGCGAGGACCACCGCGCAGGCGATCGTGGCCGCGGGGCCTGCCCCGGCCAGCGCGCAGGCAACCAGGGCGGTCGCCGCGAGCGCGCTGAACAGCGCCAGCGAGAACCGGTGGTAGGCGGCGATCGCGCCAACGACCAGGACGGCGAGGAAGGGGGCGAAAGAGCTCATCGGGCGACTCCGGGGTCGGATGCGGCAGCGGGGGACGGCGTGGGCAGGGACGAGTGTGCTCGCAAAAATTCGAGCAGGGCGTCGGCGAAGGCGTCGTTGTCGTCGCCGGCGACCATGTGGGTGGCCTCGGGCAGGCGCACGTGTCGGGCGGCGGGCGCCAACTCGAGGAAATGGGCGACGGTGGCATCCGAGACCAGGTCGCTGCGTCCCCCGCTGACCAGCAGCACGGGCACGTCGAGCGCGCGGGTCGCCGCTTCCAGCGTGTCCTGCAGGCTGGCACTGTTGGCGACGAAGCCCTCGAGCAGGCGCGGGTCCCAGTGCCAGCGCAGGCGGCCGGCGCCGTCGTCGCGCAACAGGGCGGCCAGTTGGGCCGGTGTCTTTCGCGCGCGCCGGTGCGGCAGGTAGTCGGCGATGGCCTGCGCGGCATGTTCGGCATCCGCGAAGCCTGCGGGGTGGGCGCGCATGAAGCCCTGGATCCGCTCCATGCCCGCGGGTTCCCAGCGTGGTGTCACGTCCACCAGGACCAGGGCGGAGTACAGCCTGTGCTGCGCCTGGGCGAGTAGGGCGGTGAGCCCACCCATGGAGGCTCCGACCGCGATGGGCAGGGCGCCGGCGGCGGCCGCGGCGACGCGATGGTCAGCGACGAAGTCGGCGGCGCTGTAGTCCAGGCCGGCCGGATTCCAGGACGAGCGGCCGTGGCCGCGCATATCAAAGGAGATGCTGCCGAAGCCCGCAGCCGCGAGCCGCGCCTGGGTGCCGGCCCAGCTCTCGCGGGTCTGGCCAAAGCCATGGGCCAGCACCACGCGGCCGCGTGGCCCGGCGCTGCGGGTGGCCGCCAGCCTGGCACCGTGCGCCGAGCTCAGCTGCAGCGATGCATCGGGCGCCGGGCGCGGCGGGTCGGGCAGGTCGAGGCTATCCATACGCACTAGTATGGTAACCGTCGGCGCCCACTGTCAATACCATTAGGTATGGTGCAAACTCGTCGTTCTCCTCCTGGTGCTGGCCCGCCTCCCGCATGCCGACGAGCGAAGCGAAACTGGAAAAATCCCGCCTCAGCGCCGACGACTGGGCCCGCGCGGCCCTGGACGTGATCGCCGAGCAGGGACTGGCTGCCGTCGCCGTCGAACCCCTGGCCCGCCGCTTGGGAGTGACCAAGGGCAGTTTCTACTGGCATTTCCCGTCCCGCGAGGCGCTGCTGGTTGCCGCCCTCGAGCGCTGGGAGGACACCGAGCAGCAGACCGTGTTCGGCAAGATGGAGGCCGTGTCGGATCCGCGCGTGCGGCTGCGTGAACTGTTCCAGCTGGTCGCGCACGAGCCGCGCACCCACATCATCTATTCCGAATTGCTCAAGGCGCTCGACCATCCCGTCGTGAAGCCGGTGCTGTCGCGCGTGTCGCAGCGCCGCCTGGATTACCTCACGGCCAGCTTCCGCCAGGCCGG
>JANXUD010000081.1 GCA_025352045.1 Gammaproteobacteria bacterium
TGCGAACCCTCCAACCGTCTCCCTGGTGACAATAGCGTTGTGGAACCACCCGATCCCATCCCGAACTCGGAAGTGAAACGCAACCGCGCCGATGGTAGTGTGGCTCAAGCCATGCAAGAGTAGGTCATTGCCAGGGTCTTACCCCAGAAGGCCATCCCGCAAGGGATGGCCTTCTTCTTTGCGGCGCCGAAGGCGCGACCCGCAACAGGTCATTGCCAGGGTCTTACCCCAGAAGGCCATCCCGCAAGGGATGGCCTTCTTCTTTGCGGTGGCGCCGAAGGCGCGTACTGCAGAGCGATCAGGATGAAACGAGAACGCCGGCACTCTCGTGCTGGCGTTTTGGTTCGTGCTCGGGGTGCCAGGGCCAGGACAGGCCCGGCACCGGGATGCGCCGCCGCACTGACAGGATTCTCCGCCGCCAGCGACAACTACCGCAGCGCGTAGCCGAACTGCTGGCGGAACTGTTCGGCGAACTCGGCGAAGGTGAAGCGCTGGTTCTGCGGTCCGAGGTTCTCGATCTTCAGCGCGCCCATCAGCGAGGCGATCCGCCCCGTCGTGGCCAGGTCCATGCCATTCATGAGGCCGAAGATCAGCCCAGCGCGATAGGCATCGCCGCAGCCTGTCGGATCGACCACTCGCATGGCGTTCGCCGCCGGCACCTGCACCATGCCGGACTTGGTGTGGATCTCCGAGCCAGCCGGGCCACGGGTGATCAGGTAGCCCTGCACGCGCTCGGCGATCTGCTTCTCGTTCCAGCCGGTGCGTTCCTGCAGCAGGCTCGATTCGTAGTCGTTCACCGTGACGTAGGTGGCCTGCTCGATCATGGTCGAGAGCTCCTTGCCGTTGAACAGCGGCATGGCCTGGCCCGGATCGAAGATGTGCGGGATGCCGAGCTCGGCGAAATCGCGCGAGTTCTGGATCATCGCCTCGTATCCGTCCGGCCCGACGATGCCGAAGCCCACATCCGCCACGTCGGCGACCTTGTTTTCGAACGAACGCATCATCGCGCCGGGGTGGAAGGCGGTGATCTGGTTGTCGTCGAGGTCGGTGGTGATGAAGGCCTGGGCGGTGAACAGGCCCTCGATCTCCTTGACATGCGTGAGCGGGATGCCGCACTTGTCGAAGTGCGCCCGGTAGGGGCCGAAATCCTCGCCCACCGTCGCCATCGGGACCGGGTGGCCACCCAGCAGGTTCAGGTTGTAGGCGATGTTGCCGGCGCAGCCGCCGAACTCGCGGCGCATCCGCGGCACCAGGAACGAAACGTTAAGGATGTGCACCTTGTCCGGCAGGATGTGGTTCTTGAACTGGTCCTGGAACACCATGATGGTGTCGTAGGCCAGGGAGCCGCAGATCAAGGCAGCAGGCATCGGTGTTCCCGTCGAAAGGGCGCGCTGGCGGGTGCCGGCGCGGGCCGGCAATGGTAACCGCAAAAACGCCTGGCCGAGGTCCGGTCGAAAAGGGCCCACGGACCGCTTCCCGAGGTGAATCCGGGGCCGCGGCGGCGGGCGACGGGCCCTCCAGTATCGGTGCCGCGTCACGCTTCTTTCCCCGAATTTCCTTGCCCGCGAAGGCACCCGGTTGTTAAGCTGGCCCACTTCCCGTCACCCCCCAAAACGGCAGGCATTTCCTGATGTTCAAGTACCTGCGCGGCCTGTTCTCGAACGACCTGTCGATCGACCTCGGGACCGCCAATACCCTTATTTACGTCCGCGGCCAGGGCATCGTCCTGAACGAGCCGTCCGTGGTCGCCGTCCGCCATGGCAATGGCGTGCGCGAAGTCGCGGCCGTTGGCGCAGAGGCCAAGCGCATGCTCGGCCGCACTCCCGGCAACATCACCACGCATCGCCCGATGAAGGACGGCGTCATCGCCGACTTCACGCATACCGAGGAAATGCTCAAGCAGTTCATCCGCAAGGTGCATACCTCGCGCTTCCTGCGACCGAGCCCGCGCGTGCTGATCTGCGTGCCCTGCGGTTCGACCCAGGTCGAGCGGCGCGCCATCAAGGAGTCCGCCGAAGAAGCGGGCGCCCGCGAGGTCTACCTGATCGAGGAGCCGATGGCGGCCGCGATCGGCGCAGGCATCCCGGTGGACGAAGCACGCGGCTCCATGGTCATCGACATCGGCGGCGGCACCTCCGAGGTCGCGGTGATCTCGCTCAACGGCATCGTGTATTCGCAGTCGGTGCGCATCGGCGGCGACCGCTTCGACGAGGCGATCATCAACTACGTTCGCCGTAGCCACGGCACCCTGATCGGCGAGACCACCGCCGAGCGGATCAAGATCGAGATCGGCAACGCCTATCCTCAGTCGGAAGTGCGCGAGATGGAAGTCTCCGGCCGCAACCTGGCCGAGGGCGTGCCGCGCATGATCGCGATCAACACGACCGAGGTGCTCGAGGCACTGCACGAGCCGCTCGCCGGCATCGTCAGTGCGGTGAAGCACGCGCTCGAGCAGACCCCGCCGGAACTGTGCGCCGACGTCGCCGAGCGCGGCATCGTTCTGACCGGTGGCGGCGCGCTGCTGAAGGACATCGACAAGCTGCTCTCGGAAGAGACCGGGTTGCACGTGCACATCGCCGACGACCCGCTCACCTGCGTGGCGCGTGGCGGTGGCCGGGCGCTGGAGCTGATCGACATGCACGGCAACGGGATGTTTTCCGCGGAGTGACATCGGCCCCGCGCCGGCGCGATGCGCCGGCTGCGGGAGATCAGCGGGACTTCCGGCCGGTGCCTGATCCCCGGCCATCCCACCCAGCCGGAACCGACGCGTGGGCTACGCTGGAAAGAACACATCGCGGTTGAGCGACAGCGCGCTGTCGATGCTGCCGCTTTTCTTCTACGTCGGCGTGGCGCTCGCCCTGATGCTCGCCGACCAGCACGCCGGCTACGGGCGCATCGCCCGCGACAAGCTCGGCCTGCTCACCTCGCCGTTCTTGCTGGTCGCGTCGGCGCCTTCGCAGCTGTACCGGGGCGCCGGCGAGGAGTTCGCGCTGCGCGGCAGCCTGCAGGCCGACAATCGTAGGAAGACCCAGGCGCTGGCCATCGCCCAGGCACGCATCCAGCGCCTGCAGGCCGTCGCCGTCGAGAACGTCCGACTGCGCGCACTGCTCGGTGGCGCGCGCGGCTACGGCCTGGACGTGCGCCTGGTCGGCGTGCTCGACGTGGACCTCGATCCATCCAAGCAGCGCCTGGTGCTCGATGGCGGGAGCGACGACGGCGTGCGCGTCGGCCAGGCCCTGATCGATTCCGGCGGCGTGCTGGGCCAGGTGATCGAAACCACGGCGCATCGCGCGATCGCCCTGCTGGTCACCGACCCCGACCATGCGGTTCCCGTGCAGGTGGCGCGCTCGGGCCTGCGCACGATCGCCTACGGCACCGGCAGCAGCGACGTGCTGGCGTTGCCCAACATCCCGCAGAGCGCGGACATCCGCGAGGGCGACGTGTTGATCACCTCGGGCATCGGCGGACGCTTCCCGGCCGGTTTCCCGGTGGGCACGGTGCGCGGACTGCATGCCGACAAACTGCGCCTGTTCGTAGTCGGCGAAGCCAGGCCGTCGGCCCACCTGGAACGCGGCAATGAAGTGCTGCTCGTCGGCAACCTGCCGATCGATCCCGACATCGGGCCGCCGGCGCCTGCAGGCGCCAACGGAACCAACCTCGCCGCCGCCGCCGTGCTGGCCGCACCGGCGACAACGCCTGCGTCGGAGGCTCCCGACGCGAACAAGCCGACCGCCGCCAAGCCGACCGCCGCCAAGCCTGCCGCCGCCAAGCCGACCGCCGCCAAGCTTGCCGCGCACAAGCCTGCCGCGCACAAGCCCGCCGAGCCGCGCCCGTGATCAAGGCCCCGTCCCGCGGCATCATCCTGGGCGGCTTCGTGCTCGGTATCGTGTTCGAGATCCTGCCACTGCCGCAGGTGTTGCAGCCGTTCCGCCCCTACCTGCTGGCGATGCTGCTGGTCTATTGGGCCATCGAAGCGCCCCTGATGGTGGGGCTCGGCACCGCCTTCCTGCTCGGCCTGCTGGCCGACCTGGCATCGGCCTCCCTGCTCGGCGAACAGGCCTTGCGCCTGGTGCTGATCGTGTCGCTGGTGCAGCGCTTCCGTGCCCGCCTGCGCTTCTTCCCGCTCTGGCAGCAGGCGGTGGCGGTCGGCATGCTGCTGTTCGTCGACCGCGCCGCGGTCGCGCTGCTGCACCTCGTGTTCGGACAGCCGCAGTTGCCTGCGGTGAACCTGTTCGCGCCCGTGGTCGCCATCTTCCTCTGGCCATGGCTGTACGTGCTGATCGACGTGGCGCGATTGCGCGCACGCGAGCGCAGCTGATCGATGCGCGGCGATCGTCGCCAGTGGATGAAGAACCCGCATGCCGAGGCGGATCAGTTCCAGCGCCGGGCCGTGGTGGGTTTCATCGGCATCGGCGTGGCGCTGTCGGGGCTGTGCTTCGGCTATTTCCGCCTGCAGGTGCTGCAGCACGACGAATACCAGGTGCGCTCCGAGGCCAACCGGATCAAGCCGCGCCCGGTGGTCCCGGCGCGCGGCCTGATCTTCGACCGCAATGGCAAGCTGCTGGCCGACAACGTGCCCGCCTACCGGCTCGAGCTGGTGCCGGAGCAGACCGGCGACCTGGAGCAGACGCTGGCGGGACTCAATGAACTGGTCGGCCTGAGCCCGGAGGAATTGCAGCAGTTCGAGTCCACCCGCCGGGTCACCCGCGGCTTCCGCCCCGTCGTGCTCAAGCTCCGGCTCTCCGAGGAGGAACGCGCGCGGCTTGCCGTCAACCGCCACCGTTTCCCCGGCGTGGACGTGGTGCCCTACCTGACCCGGCGCTATCCCTACGGCGAACTGTTCGCGCACGTGGTCGGCTACGTCGGCCGGCTCGATGCGCGCGACCTGCAGGCGCTGGGCGACAGCAAGTACGCCGCACTCACGCATGTCGGCAAGTCGGGCCTGGAGCGGATGTACGAGGGCCGCCTGCGCGGCGAGATCGGCTACGAGAACGTGGAGACCAATGTCGAGGGTCGCGCCCTCCGGGTCGTCGACAACGTGCCATCGCAGCCGGGCGAAGACCTGCAGTTGAGCATCGACGCCGACCTGCAGGTGGCGGCCGTGCAGGCCTTCGGCGACCACGACGGCGCCGCGGTGGCCGTGGATCCGCGCACCGGCGAAGTGCTGGCCATGGTCAGCCTGCCGCAGTTCGACCCGAACCTGTTCGTCAACGGCATCTCGCATGCCGACTACAACGCGCTGACCCGCAACCTGTCGGTGCCGCTGTTCGACCGCAACCTGCATGGCGGCACGCCACCCGGGTCCACGATCAAGCCCTTCATGGGCCTGGCGGGCCTGGAGGCCGGGCTGCGCAAGCCGCAGGACCGGATCTTCTCGAGCGGCACCTTCCGCATCAACGGCGTCGGCCGCAGCTTCGGCGACGCCCATGCGGGCGGCCATGGCTGGGTCGACCTGAAGGAATCGATCGCGCAGTCGGTCAACACCTACTACTACCAGCTCGCGCTGGACATGGGCGTGGCCCGGTTCGACGAATACATGTCGCGCTACGGTTTCGGCCAGCCCACCGGCATCGACCTGATCGGCGAGACCGGCGGCATCCTGCCCTCGCCCGACTACAAGCGCAAGCACTGGCGCCAGGACTGGTATGCCGGCGACCTGGTCAACGCCGGCATCGGCCAGGGCCTGTGGAAGACCACGCTGCTGCAACTGGCCCAGGGCACCGCAGCGCTGGCCGACAATGGCGAACGCCATCGCCTGCACCTGCTGCGTTCGACGCGGCGGGCCTTCGACGCGCCATGGGTCGCCGTGCCGCAGCCGCCGGCGGTGGCGATTTCAACCAATGCCTCGCACCTGGCATCGGTGAAGGAGGGCATGGTCGCGGTGGTGCACAGTCCCACCGGCACCGCGCGCGCCATCGGCGTCAACCTGTCCTACCTGATCGCCGGCAAGACCGGCACCGCGCAAGTCGTCAGCAACAAGAACAACCTGCGCCTGGATCCGCATAGCCTGCCCCTGAACCTGCGCCACCAGGCCCTGTTCATCGCCTATGCGCCGGCGGACGATCCGCGGATCGCAGTGGCGGTGGTCGTCGAGCACGGCGGATTCGGTGCCAGCTCGGCCGCGCCGATCGCGCGCGCCATCCTCGACGCCTACCTGTTGAAGAAGAGCCCCGCCGCCTCGATGCCGCTGGTCGAGCCCGGTACCGGCCCGACCCCGGACGGGCTGCCGCCCCCGGAGGTGGACTGATGTTCGCCGTGCTGCGCGAGATGCTGCTGGACTTCCTCGACAAGGTGGACTGGCCGCTGCTGTCAGCCCTGTGCGCGGTGATGGCGGCCAGCCTGATCGTGCAGGCCAGCGCCGGCGGTGGCGACATGCACCTGGTCATCGCACAGGGCGCGCGCTTCGCTGGCGGCATCGGCGGGATGATCCTGCTGTCGCGGGTCTCGCCCGGGCGCCTGCGCATCTGGACGCCGATCGTGTTCGCCGCGACCCTCGCCCTGCTACCGCTGGTGTTCGCCTTCGGCCACGGGCGCAGCGCGCGGCTGTGGATCAACCTGGGCGTGTTCTACCTGCAGCCGGGCGAGCTGCTCAAGATCACCGTGCCGATGATGGTGGCCTGGTACCTGCACCGGGTGGTGCTGCCGCCGCGCTGGGGCAGCCTGCTGGTCTGCGCGCTG
>JANXUD010000094.1 GCA_025352045.1 Gammaproteobacteria bacterium
CGATGTCGCTGCCCTTGGTGGCGCGCGATGAGTTGACGTCGATCGCGGTCAGCGCTTCGGTCTGGTCGACCACGATCGAACCACCAGAGGGAAGCCGGATCTGCCGCTCGTACGCGTTCTCGATCTGGGACTCGATCTGGAAGCGGTTGAACAGCGGGATGTCGTCCTTGTACATCTTCAGCTTGCGCAGGTTCTGCGGCATCACCGACTGCATGAACTCGTGCGCCTGCTCGTACATGAGCTCGGTGTCCACGAGGATCTCGCCGACGTCGGCGCGCAGGTAGTCGCGCAGGGCGCGGATGATCAGGCGCGACTCCTGGTAGATCAGGAAGGAGGCCGGCTTGCTCAGGGCGGCGTCGGTGATGGACTTCCACACCTGCAGCAGGTAGTTCAGGTCCCACTGCAGCTCTTCGGCGTCACGGCCAACGCCGGCGGTGCGGATGATCACCCCCATGTCGTCGGGGATGGCGAGCGCATCCATCGCTTCCTTCAGCGCGGCGCGATCGTCGCCCTCGATCCGGCGCGAGACGCCGCCGGCGGTCGGGCTATTGGGCATGAGCACCATATACCGGCCGGCCAGCGAGATGAACGTGGTCAGGGCCGCGCCCTTGTTGCCGCGCTCTTCCTTGTCGACCTGCACGACTACTTCCTGGCCTTCGCGCAGGATGTCCTTCATGCCGGCCTTGTTCGGGTCGACGCCGGGGATGAAGTAGTCGCGGGAGATTTCCTTCAGCGGCAGGAAGCCATGTCGCTCGGCGCCGTAATCGACGAAGGCGGCTTCCAGGGAAGGTTCGAGCCGGACGATCCGGCCTTTGTAGATGTTGGATTTCTTCTGTTCTTTCGAGGGCTGCTCGATGTCGATGTCGTACAGCAACTGGCCATCGACGATTGCCACCCGCAGTTCTTCCGCCTGCGTGGCGTTGATCAACATACGCTTCATTGTCGTTTCCTCACGCGCTCAACCGTGGGGAACGCCGGGGTCCACGCCCGAAAACACCACCTGGAGCGCACGCGCATCCAGGCCTGGCAGGAATTCCAGCGCTTCAGTACCGAAGTCGGGACGACCCGCGGGAGCGCTTTTCATTTGTTTCGTTAAGGGTCCGGCAGGCGCCGAGCGTCCGCCGGGTGGCACGTGGTGTCAGCACGAGGCGATATCCGTCTGCCTTCCCGACCGGCTAACATGGTCACCCCCGAGGGGTGTGGTAGCGGTGCGTTCCAGAATGCAAGTCCGCAGGCTTTCGGCCGGCGGACGAGGCAAATCAGGGCGTTATCTCGCCTTTCGAGTGTATCAGTGGAGTCCCCGTGGCGGCAATCGAAGTCTCAGGCGGCGTGAAACAAGTCCGCGTGCCCGAGGAACGGGATGGACAGCGCCTCGACAATTTCCTGCTCGGCCAGCTCAAGGGCGCCCCGCGCAGCCTGGTCTACAAGCTCGTCCGCAGCGGCCAGGTGCGCATCAACGGCAAGCGCTGCAAGCCCGACTCCCGGCTTGCCGGGGGCGACGAAGTGCGCATCCCGCCGGTCCACCTGGACGCCCCGGCCAGCGATCGGCCGCCGCCCAAGGCCATGCTCGAGCGCCTGGCGGCCAGCATCGTGTACGAGGACAAGTCCCTGCTGGCCCTGAACAAGCCCAGCGGCATCGCGGCGCACGGTGGCAGCGGGGTCAGCTTTGGCGCGATCGAGGGCCTGCGCGCCCTGCGGCCGGACGAGAGCTTCGAACTGGTGCATCGGCTCGACCGCGACACCTCCGGCGTCATGGTGATCGCCAAGAAGCGGTCCGCCCTGCTCGAGTTGCAGGCCCTGATGCGCGAGGGCGACGACGAGGACGCGCCCAACAAACAGTACCTGGCGCTGCTGGTCGGTCGGATGCCGCAAGGCACGATGACGGTCGAGGCGCCCCTGCTGCGCGCCACCCATCGGGGCGGCGACCGGATCGTGCGCGTCGACCCGAGCGGCAAGCCGTCCACCAGCCACTTCAAGCTGATCGAGCGCCTGGGCGGTCACAGCTTCTGCGAGATCCGCATCGAAACCGGGCGCACCCACCAGATCCGCGTGCATGCCGCGCATATCGGCCATCCCGTGGCCGGCGACGACAAGTACGGCGATCGCGAGGCGAACAAGCGACTGGTGGAACAGGCTGGCCTGAAGCGCCTGTTCCTGCACGCGGCGGCGATCGGCTTCGAACTCGGCGGTGGGAAGACGCCCTACCTGATCAGCGCGCCGCTGTCGCCCGAACTGGGCACGGTGCTCGACCGCCTGCGCTGAGCCCGGCGGGGCAGCGGCGCGCTCCGCCGCGGATGCCGCGGCGACCGTTGGATCACCCGGCCAGGGCGTCCGCGCGGGCTGCGCAGATGAAATCGTTTTCGCTCAGCCCGCCGACGTCGTGGGTGGAGTAAAGCACGTCCACGTGGTCGTAGTGCACGCCGAGGTCCGGGTGGTGGTCCTCGCGATTGGCGATGAAGGCCAGTGCGTTCACGAAGGCGATCGTGCGGTAATAGTCCAGAAAATCGAACCGGCGGGCGATGACCTGGCCGTCGTCGGCGACCCGCCAGGCCGGCAGCAGGGCCAGCCGTGCCTTGATCGCGGCGGCGTCGAGCTTGTGCTCCGCGCCGCGCAGCGGCCGGCAGTGGGCCGAAGCCAGGGAATCCAGGGTGGTCATGGCGGGGGCTCTCGCAGGGGAGGGGTAGAATAGCGCGATGATCGAGATCTCCGAACCCGCACGCGCCTACTTCAGCCACCTGTTGCGCACCCAGGGCGGCGACGCCGTCGGAATCCGCATGTCCGCCCTGCACCCGGGTACACCGCGCGCCGATGCGCGGCTGGAATTCTGCGAGTCGGGCGACCTGCTCGGCGATGAGTGGTCCCTGGATTGCGGCGAGTTCACGCTCTACGTGGATGGCGCTTCGATGCGCTTCCTGGAAGGCGCGCAGGTCGACTACCGCACCGAAGCCACCGGCGGACAATTGACCATCCGCGCGCCGAAGATCAAGGGCGCCGAACCGGCTGCCGGCGCGCCGATCGCCGAGCGCGTGCAATACCTCATCGACGCCGAGATCAACCCGATGCTCGCCGCCCACCGCGGCCACGTCGCGCTGGAATCGGTCAGTGCCGATGGCTACGTGGCGCTGCGCTTCGGCGGCGGCTGCCAGGGCTGCGGCATGGCTGACGTGACCCTCAAGCAGGGCATCGAGAAGACGCTGCGCGAGCGGATCCCGGAAATCCGCGGGATCGGCGACGCCACCGACCACGACAAGGGCGCGGCGCCGTACATCCCCCGCTGAACTTTCGCCGCGCCGCGTTGCTCCAAAGCGCGATACCGGCAATGCGCGGACCCGGATGAGCGAAATCTGCGAGCAGCCCGCGCCCACATGGTTTGACGACAGCTGGCGCCCGCGCTCCCTGCGCCCCGCGCGCCAGGGTTGGCTGACGCCCCGCAACCGCGCCCTGGTGATGGCGGCCGTGATCGCCCTGCACCTGCTTGGCGCGAACCTGCTGTATCGCTTCGCGACCCGGCCCGATGTCCCGGGCCCCGGGTCCCTGCACGTCGACTTCGTGTTCGAGTTCCCGCCGCCTGTCGTGCCGCCACCCACGGTTCCGCCGCACCCCTTGCCGGCGGACGCCAGGGCGCACCCGCGCCACGCCACGGCGCCACGATCGGCGCGCAGCACATCGCGCGCGACGCAAGCGCCTCCAGCGATTGTTGCAGGCACGCCGCCGCAGCAGCGGCCATCGATCCGGTTGCAACTCTATGACGCCAACGGCCGCGTCCGCCTGTCGAAGGGCGTGCTCGACGACCTGGACAAGCGTTACGGCGACTCACGCAGCTTCAGCTACCAGATCCCGCGCATGGGCGACGCGCAGAAGGTCTGGGGACGCAACCGCGCCCTGGTCTACGAGGCGACGCGCTTCGACGAATACTGGAAGCCGGACCAGGACATCCTCACCGCATTGCTGACCGAGATGGTCGAGAAGACCACGCGGGAGATCCGCGTTCCGGTGCCCGGTCGCCCGGACGCGAAGATGGTCTGCAAGATTTCGCTGCTCGCCCTGGGCGGTGGCTGCGGCATCCTGATCGCGGGATCGGACTACCTGGGCCCGCAGGACGATCCCGCCACGCTCAGCGAAGCGGAAGAGAAGCAATGCGCGGCCTGGTGGGACCAGATCGTGGCGGCGAAGACGCAGGACGCCTGGCGCAGCACGCGCAAGCTTTATGATGCCGAATGCCGGAAGCCGCGCGAGCGCAAGCCGTCCGGCTGATTCGGGAAACTCCGCCAGCTAGCGGTTGTGGCCGGTCAGGTCGTGGATGCCGCCCGACAGGGAACCGAAATACTCGGTCAGGTCGGCGATGTCCTGCTCGCTCAGGTTGGCGGCCTGGCCACCCATGATGACGTTCTTGCGCTTGCCCGCCTTGTAGTCGTGCAGGGCCTTGGACAGGTAATCCGGATACTGGCCGGCAAGCTTGGGATAGGTGCCGTCCAGGGTCTTGTTGCCGTCGCCATGGCAGGCGGCGCAGACCTTGGCCTTGTCCTTTCCGGCGGCGGCGTTGCCGTGCACCGAGGCCATGGCGGGGGTGCTGGCGGACAGGCCTGCGACAGCCAGGGCGAGGCTGAGGGTGGCGAGGCGAAGCGACATGCGGGTCTCCATCACTTGGCGGCCTTCAGGCTGGACAGGTAGGCGGCGATATCGGCGATGTCCTGGTCGGAGAAGCTCCGCGCCTGGGCCATCATCGTGGGGTGATTGCGTTCGCCCTTCTTGTAGCCGGTCAGCGCGGCAATGATGTAGGCCTCGTTCTGGCCGCCGATCTTGGGCACGCGGTAACTGGGATAGGCGTTCTTGTAGTCGGCGATCCCGTGGCAGCCGGTGCAGGTGTAGGCCAGGGTCTTGCCGCGGGCGACGTCGCCCTTGGCGAAGGCGGGTGCGGCCACGCCGGCCAGGGCGAGGCAGGCGGCGAACAGCAGGGTTCGTTTCATCATTGGGTCCGGCTAGGGGATCGAGGCGGGAAGATCAGGGCAGGGAACGGGCAGGCAACGCGAAATTATAAACCGCGTCTTCGGGCTTGAGACAGCGGCCTGCTGGTCGTCCACAGCGACTTTCGGCATATGCGGTGACGGCCATTCATCCGTTACTGTTGTATTCAACTATAACACCTCAGCCAGACCAAGCCCCCATGCACAGCCCCTTGAGTTCCACGCATCTCCGATTCGACCCCCGCGCGGTTGGCCTGTTGCTGTTGGCTGCGACCCTGGTGCTGGGCGGATGCAAGGGCAACAAGGCCCCCGATGGCGACGCCAAGGCCCCGGCAGGGCAGGAGCAGCCCAAGCTCGGACCAGACGGCAAACCACTGCCCAAGACCGAAGCCGTGCCGGTGGAAGTCGCTCGCGCCTCTCGGCGTCCCATCTCGGCGAGCTATTCGGGCACGGCCAACCTGGAAGCGCCCGGCGAGGCCCAGGTGGTCGCCAAGACGTCTGGCGTGATGGTGCAGCTGCTGGCCGAGGAAGGCGACCAGGTCCACGCGGGCCAGGTGCTGGCGCGCATCGACGGCGACAAGGTGCGCCTGGAAGCAGCGCGCCAGCTGGCGATCGTGCACAAGCTGGAGAACAACTACCGCCGCTCGCAGGAACTGTCTTCGCAGAAGCTCGTCAGCGCCGAGGCCAGCGACCAGATCAAGTACGACCTGGAATCGGCGCGTGCGTCGTATGACCTAGCCAGGCTCGAGCTCAGCTACACCAACATCACCACGCCATCAGCGGCGTGGTGGCCCAGCGCATGGTCAAGCCCGGCAACCTGATCGCCCTCAACGCGCCGGTCTTCCGCATCGTCAACAACGCCCACCTCGAAGGCGTGCTCAACGCGCCCGAGCGCGAGATGGGCCGGCTCAAGGTCGGCCTGCCGCTGCGCATGCTGGTGGACGCGGTGCCGGGCAAGGTGTTCGAGGGCAAGGTGGACCGCATCGCGCCGGTGATGGATTCTTCCAGCGGTACCTTCCGCGTGGTCTGCGCCTTCGACAACGCCCCCGAGCTGCGCCCGGGCATGTTCGGCCGCATCGAAGTCGTCTACGACCAGCGCCAGGACGCGCTCACCGTTCCTCGCATCGCACTGCTCGAGGATGAAGGCGAACCGGCCGTGTACGTGGTGCAGGGCAAGAAGGCCCAGCGCCGCGTCGTCCAGCTCGGCTACACCAATGGCGAAATCGCCGAAATCCGCAGCGGACTGAAGGAGGGCGACCAGGTCGTCACCGCCGGAAAGGTCGCGATCCGCGACGGCACCGAGATCCAGGTGATCGAGACTGCCGGCACCAGCGCGGCCGTTGCGCACGCGGTGGCTGCCGGGAACGATCCCTGATGAACCTCGTCGAATTCGCCACGCGGCGACGGGTCACCGTCGCCATGGTGACGCTGACCTTCGTCCTGTTCGGATTGATCGCGCTGCGCGAGCTCAAGGTCAACCTGTTGCCCGACCTGAGCTATCCCACGCTCACGGTGCGCACCGAATACACCGGCGCCGCGCCTTCGGAGATCGAGACGCTGATCAGCGAACCGGTCGAGGAAGCCGTCGGCGTGGTCAAGAACCTGCGCAAGTTGAAATCGGTATCGCGCACCGGGCAGAGCGACGTGGTGCTCGAGTTCGCCTGGGGCACTGACATGGACCAGGCCAGCCTGGAGGTGCGCGACAAGCTCGACGTGCTGCGCCTGCCACTGGAGGCCAAGGCGCCCGTCCTGCTGCGCTTCAACCCGTCCACCGAACCGGTGATGCGCCTGGTGCTGGCGATGCCGGAAAGCGCCGGCGGCAGCGACCAGGCCGAGCTGATGCGCCTGCGTCGCTACGCCGACAACGAATTGAAGAAGAAGCTGGAGCCGGTCGATGGCGTGGCCGCCGTGAAGGTTGCCGGCGGCCTCGAGGACGAGGTGCAGGTGCTGGTGGACGCGGACCGCCTGGCCCAGCTCAACATCCCGGCCAACCTCGTGGTTGACCGGCTGCGCCAGGAAAACGTCAACATCTCCGGCGGTCGCATCGAGGAAGGCAGCGAGCGCTATCTGGTGCGCACGGTCAACCAGTTCACCAACCTCGAGCAGATGCGCGACCTGCTGGTCACCACGCTGCAGGGCGTACCGGTGCGCCTGCGCGACGTGGCCACGGTCACCCAGGGCTACAAGGAACGCGAGGCGGTGATCCGCTTCAAGGGCCGCGAGGCGGTGGAACTGGCGATCTACAAGGAGGGCGACGCCAATACCGTCGCCGCCGCGGACGCCATCCGGACTGCGCTGACGCGGATGGAGCAGACCGGCTCGGGCGGCGGCACCGGCGCCCCGGGCGGAAAGCCGAAGCAGGTCGCGAACGGGAAGCCCGGTTCCTACGTCATCGACGGAATCACCGTGCAGACCATCGAGGACCAGAGCAAGTTCATCAACAGCGCGCTGCACGAAGTGAAGGTCGAAGCGGCGTTCGGCGGCGTGCTGTCCATCCTGATCATCTTTTTCTTCCTGCGCGATGGCTGGAGCACGTTCGTGATCGGCCTGTCGCTGCCGGTGTCGATCATCGCGACCTTCTTCTTCATGGGCCGCCTGGGGCTGAGCCTCAACGTGATGTCCCTGGCCGGCCTTGCGCTGGCGACGGGCATGGTGGTGGACGACTCGATCGTGGTGCTCGAAAGCATCGCCAAGGCGCGGGAGCGCGGCCTGGGCATCCTGCAGGCGGCGATCACCGGCACCCGCGAAGTGAGCATGGCGGTGGTCGCGTCCACCCTGACGACGGTGGCGGTGTTCTTCCCGCTGGTGTTCGTGCAAGGCGTGGCCGGGCAGTTGTTCAAGGACCAGGCACTGACGGTGTCGATCGCGCTGATGATCTCGCTGGTGGTGTCGCTGACCCTGATCCCGATGCTGTCCTCGATCAAGGCCAAGGCGCCGATGGCGTTCGAACGCGAGCCGGAGCATCCATCCTGGCAGCCAACCAACCCGGCAGCGCGCGTGCTGGCCGCCACCGGCCGCGGCATCAAGGCCGGCACCGGCTGGGCCGTGTTCGGCGCGAGCTGGGCGATCATCGCGGGCCGGCGGGGATTCGCCGGCACCGGCGGGACGGGGCTGGCCTGGCTCGGCGAGAAGATCCTGCTGCCGTATGAAAAGGCGGCGGCGTATTACCACCGCGTGCTGCCGCGCGCGCTCGAGCGCCCCTGGATCATCTTGGGCAGCGCCGCCACGGCGTTCGCGATCGCCCTGATGGTCGCCAGCACGCTCGGCACCGACCTGATCCCGCAGCTGGCCCAGGACCGCTTCGAGATGACGGCGAAGTTGCCGCCGGGCACGCAACTGCGCGAAACCGACGCCCTGGTCCGGGCGGTACAGCTGGCGCACGACAAGGACCCCGACATCGAGGCCCTGTATGGCGTCAGCGGCACCGGTACGCGGCTGGACGCGAACCCGACCGAGTCGGGCGAGAACGTGGCCAAGCTCAGCGTCGTGCTAGGCGACCACTACAGCAAGCAAACCGAGTCCGCGGTGACCGAGCGCATGCGCGCGACGATGGCGAAGTATCCCGACATCGCGGTGAAGTTCGGCCGGCCGCAGCTGTTCAGCTTCTCGACGCCGCTGGAGATCGAGCTGCGCGGCCAGGACCTGGACCAGTTGCAGAAAGCCGGTCGCCGCCTGGCGGAACTGATGCAGGGCTCGTCGCATTTCGCCGACGTGAAGTCCTCGGTGGAGCAGGGCTATCCCGAGATCCAGATCCGTTTCGACCAGGCGCGCGCCGCGGCGCTGGGCTTGACCTCGCGCCAGATCGCCGACCAGGTCGTGCGCCAGGTGCGTGGTGAAGTCGCCACGCGCTACAGCTTCCGCGACCGCAAGATCGACGTGCTGGTGCGCGGCCAGGAAAAGAACCGCGCCTCGGTTGAGGACATCAAGCGCACCATCGTCAATCCGGAGAGCGAGCGCCCGGTGACGCTGGACGCGGTGGCCGACGTGGTGGAGACCATCGGCCCGAGCGAGATCCACCGCGCCGACCAGACCCGCGTGGCCCTGGTGTCGTCCAACCTGCGCGGCGTGGATCTCGGTACGGCGGTGCAGGAAGTGCGCACCCTGGTCCGCGACCATCCTCTGGGCGCGGACATCCGCCTGGCCTTCGGCGGGCAGAGCGAGGAGCTCGACAGTTCGATCCGCTCGCTGATGTTCGCCTTCGGGCTGGCCATCTTCCTGGTCTACCTGGTCATGGCCTCGCAGTTCGAGTCGCTGCTGCACCCGTTCGTGATCATGTTCTCGGTGCCGTTGGCGATCGTGGGCGCCGTGCTGGCGCTGTGGTTGTCGGGCTCGCCGGTGTCGGTCGTCGTGTTCATTGGCCTGATCCTGCTGGTCGGCATCGTGGTCAAGAACGCCATCGTGTTGATCGACAAGGTCAACCAGCTGCGCGAAGCCGGCGTACCCCGGCGCGAGGCGATCTGCCGTGGCGCCGAATCGCGCCTGCGCCCGATCGCCATGACCACGCTATGCACCCTGTTCGGCTTCGCGCCGCTGGCCTTCTTCGGCGGCGACGGTGCGGAAGTGCGTGCGCCGATGGCGATCACGGTGATCGGTGGCCTCGCGGTGTCCACGCTGCTGACCCTGGTGGTGATCCCGATCATGTACGACCGGCTCGACCGCAAGTCCGACGCCTCCTACCGCGCCCGCGGCGAGGCGGCTGGCGTACCGCTCGATGGCGGCCCGGAGGGCGAGGGCGAGGCCGGCCCGTACGGCGGAGCAGCGCAGGCATGACGCTGGCCGAACTCAGCCTGCGCCGGCCGGTGACGGCGGTGATGTTCTTCGTCTCGATGGTGGCGATCGGCCTGATCGCCTCGTTCCGGCTGCCGCTGGAAAAATTCCCCGAGGTCAACGTCCCCTTCCTGATGCTGAACTTCCCCTACCCGGGATCCACGCCGCAGGAAGTCGAACGCAGCATCACCCGGCCGGCGGAAGAAGCGCTGGCCACCCTGCCGGGCATCAAGGAACTCAACTCCACCAGCCGCGCCGACGGCGCCGACGTGCAGATCCAGTTCACCGACTGGGACAGGGACATCAATGTCACGGCAAGCGAGGCGCGCGACCGCATCGACGCGATCCGCGCCGACTTGCCCAGCGACCTGCAGCGCTACTTCGTGCAGAACTTCTCGCCAAGCGACCAGCCGCTGATCCGGATCCGCTTTTCCAGCGACAGGGACCTGCGCAAGGAATACGACATGCTCCAGCGCGAGGTGCAGCGCCGGATCGAACGCGTACCTGGCGTGGCGAAGGTGGACCTGTCGGGCGTGTCGCCGAACGAGGTCGAGATCTCGATCGACCCGGCACGGCTGGGTGCGCACAACGTCGGCCTCAACCAGCTGGCGGCCAAGCTGCAGGCCACAAACTTCTCGGTGTCGGCCGGAGAGATCGACGAGGGCCGGCGCCGCCTGCGCGTACAGCCCGTCGGCGAGATCAAGCAACTGGACCAACTGCGCGACCTGGTCATCAACGACCAGGGCCTGAAGCTTTCCGACGTCGCCGACATCACCCTCAAGCCGCAGCGCCAGGGCTTCGGCCGGCGCCTGGACGGGCGCCCGGCGGTGGGCCTGGACATCTTCCGCGAGCAATCCGCCAATCTGGTGGACGTCGCCCGGGCGGTAACCGCCGAGATCGAGCAGATCAAGGCCCTGCCCGAACTGCAGGGCGTGCAGGTGCTGGTGTTCGACAACCAGGCCGACAGCGTCACCGACTCGATCAAGGAGCTGGTGCAGGCGGGCACGATCGGCTCCCTGCTGTCCCTGCTGGTGCTGTTCTATTTCCTGCGCCACTGGCCGAGCACCCTGATGGTGACCCTGGCGATCCCGATCTGCATCATCATGACCCTGGGCGCGATGTTCTTCTTCGGCATCACCCTCAACGTGCTGTCCATGATGGGCCTGCTGCTGGGCATCGGGATGCTGGTGGACAACGCGGTGGTGGTGGTGGAGAGCATCTACCAGTACCGCGAGCGCTGGCCGGACAACCCGATGCGCTGCGCGATCGAGGGCACCCGCGCGGTGCAGATCGCGATCAGCGCCGGCACGCTCTCGAGCATCATCGTTTTCCTGCCGAATCTCTTCGGCAAGACCAACATGATCAGCATCTACCTGTCGCAGGTGGCGCTGACGATCACCATCGCCCTGCTGTGCTCGTGGCTGGTGGCGGTGAGCCTGATCCCGATGATCAGCGCGCGCCTGGCGACGCCGCCGGCGGTGACCACCGCGCACGGCTTCATCCCGGCCCTGACCCGCAGGTACGGCGGCCTGCTGCGCTGGTCGCTGGAGCATCGCGGCAAGTCCCTGCTGGCCATCCTGCTGATCATCGCGGTGAGCCTGGTGCCCGCCAAGATGACCAAGGTGGACATGTTCGGCGAGGACCCCGGCAAGGAAATGGGGATGTACCTCAACTGGAAGGGCGCCTACAGCCTGGAACAGATGTCCGACGAGGTGGCCAAGCTTGAATCCTTCCTGGACGCGCACCGCAAGCGCTACCACCTCAAGCAGATCTACGTGTTCTACGCCGAGCAGGGCTGGGCCGGCATCCGCCTCACCCTGGACGACGGCAAGGACGTGGATCCCAAGGCCATCCAGGAAATGATGCGCAAGGAATTGCCGAAGCTGGCGCGCGCCGAGGTCGGCTTCCAGGGCAGCAACGACAACGGCGGCGGCGACGCCAACGAAGTCCAGTTCTACCTGACCGGCGATTCCACCGACGAACTGGTCGCCCTGGGCGACGGGCTGGTGCCGCTGCTGGCCAAGCGCAAGGAGCTGCGTGACGTGCGGGTGGACTCGGGCGACGAGAACAGCGAAGTACAGGTCACCGTGAACCGCGAGCGCGCGCTCGCCTACGGTTTCAGCGCGCAGGACGTGGCGCAGTACATCGGCATCGCCCTGCGCGGCGCGCCGCTGCGCGAGTTCCGCCGCAACGACACCGAGGTGCCGGTCAACGTCCGCTTCGCAGGCGCCGAGAAGTTCCGCATGGAGGACATGTCCTCGCTCAGCCTGCGCCGTGCCGACGGCACCAGCGTGCCCCTGCTGTCCCTGGTGGACGTGCACGTCCGCCAGGGCGCGTCGCAGGTGTACCGGCAGAACCGGCAGACCGGCCTGGGCATCAAGGCGACCATCGCCGACAAGGTGACCAAGGACGATGCACGCAAGGCGGTGGAGGAGGTCATGGCCGCCGCCCGCTTCAAGCCCGGCTACGCCTGGGACTGGGGCCAGTCGCACCGCGAGGACGACGAGGCCGGCGCACAGATGTTGTTCAACATGGGCATTGCCCTGGTGATGATCCTGGTGGTGATGGCGGCGATCTTCGAATCGCTGCTGTTCCCGCTGGCCATCCTGAGCAGCATCCTGTTTTCCTTCCTGGGCGTTTTCTGGCTGTTTGCCCTGACCGGAACCTCGTTCTCGATCATGGCCATGATCGGGCTGCTGGTGCTGATGGGTGTCGTGGTGAACAACGGCATCGTGATGGTCGAGCACATCAATGCCCTGCGCCGCAGCGGCAAGGCGCGCACGGACGCCCTGGTCGAGGGCAGCAAGGAACGGCTGCGACCGATCCTGATGACCATGGGCACGACCATCCTGGGCATGTTGCCCTTGTGCATTGCCAGCGGCGCGATCGGTGGGGACGGTCCGCCGTATTACCCGATGGCGCGTGCGGTGGCGGGTGGCCTGGCCTTCTCGACCATCGTCAGCCTGCTGTTCCTGCCGACCATCTACGCGCTGCTGGACGATGCCGGCGAGAGCATGCGACGGGTCATCGTCAGGGCGGGCGCGCGTGCGCCCTGGAAGCCGGTCGTCGAAAGCGCCGCCTAAGCTTGTGCCAGCCGGTCAGCCAAGCCCGTGGATGAGCTTGGCGCCGGCGATCCATACCGCGAGCGAGGTGCCCATGTTCGCCAGCATGAAGTTGACGAACACCCGCGCGAAGCGGTTGTGCCACCAGCCCTTGATGGTCCCGGTGTCCTGGCGCAGGTTGAGCATGTCCTGGTAGGTCGGCTTGCGCAGCCAGGCCTCGATGAAGGCGCTGACCATGCCCGAGCTGAGGGCGGGGATCAGCGGCGTGATCGGCGAGGCGACTGCCGCGCCCAGGATCGACAGCGGATGCGCGCCCGCCGCCGCCGCACCCAGCGCGCCACCGATGGCGGTGATCAGCACCCAGTCCAGCACCAGCTTGGCGCCGAGGTTGAAGCCGCCATGCCAGAAGCCCCAGCCGAAGGCCGACAGCAGCAGGCCGCCGATGATGATCGAGAACCACGGCACCTTGCTCGGCGGCTTGACATGGTCGAGCGCTGCGACGGTGGCGGTCGGATCCTCGCTGCCATCCGCAAGCGCTGCCCGCAGGCCCTTCAGGTGGCCGGCGCCGACCACCGCGAGTACTTCGCGCGGCGGCGGTGATTCCGCCGCGATCGCGCGCAGCTTCGCCGCCATGTAGCGGTCGCGCTCGGAGATCAGGGCCTCGAACAGCGCCGGCGTTTGCGCCGCGAACTCGCCGAAGCTCGATTCCAGCAGGTCGCCCTGCTTGAGCTTCTCGATCTCCGCTTCCTCCACCTGCTCGTCCACGAACAGGCTGCCGCCCAGGCCCGCCATCAACTTGCTGCGCCCCCAGAAACCGAGTCCCGCCCAGGCCCGCTTGAGCGTGGTGCCGACATCCCGGTCCACCAGGCGCAGGGCCAGGCCGCGCGTGCTCGCACCTTGCGCGGCTGCTTTCAGTTCCGCACCGGGCTCCACGCCGAGTTGCTCGGCCAGGCGGCGCTGGTAGGCGGCCAGCGCCAGGTTCGCGGCGACCAGTCCAATCTTTCCCTCGCGGATGATCTGGAACAGGTCCAGCTTGGCCATGGCATCGGGATCGGTCAGCGCACGATGCCGGTTGGCGTCCAGCTCGACCGCGATGCAATCGTAGCGCCCGCTTGCGACGCAGGCGTTGACCGCGTCGATGCTGGCGCGCGAGACGTGCGCGGTGCCCAGCAGGGTAAAGCGGACGCCGTCGCGTTCGACGATGGCATGCGGCTGGCCCTGCAGGCTGTCCGCGCCGCCATCGGCCGCGCCCTGGTTGCCGGCGTCGCCATTTCCAGCCGAAGATTCGTCCATCAGTCGCGGTATCGCTTCAAGAGATCCCCATAGGCGTCGACGCGCCGGTCGCGCAGGAAGGGCCAGATTCGGCGCACGTGCTCGCTGCGCGCCAGGTCCACGTCCACCACCAGCAGTTGCGGTTCGGCGCCGGCTTCGGCCAGGAACTCGCCCTGCGGGCCCAGCACGTGGCTATTGCCCCAGAAGTCGATGCCCGGCGCGTTCAGCGGCGATGGTTCGTGCCCGACGCGATTGCAGCTGAGCACGGGCAGGCCGTTGGCGACCGCGTGGCCGCGATGGCTCAGGATCCAGGCGCCGCGCTGCCGGTCCTTCTCGTCCTGCGCATCGGAGGGATCCCAGCCGATGGCGGTCGGGTAGAGCAGCAGGTCGGCGCCGGCCAGCGCCATCAGGCGCGCGGCTTCCGGATACCACTGGTCCCAGCACACCAGCACGCCCAGGCGGCCGACACTGGTGTTGATCGGTTCGAAGCCCAGGTCGCCCGGCGTGAAATAGAATTTTTCGTAGAAGCCCGGATCGTCTGGGATGTGCATCTTGCGATAGCGGCCGACCAGGCGGCCATCGCTTTCGAGCACGATGGCGGTGTTGTGGTACAGGCCCGCCGCGCGCCGTTCGAACAGCGATCCGACGATGACCACGCCATGCTGTTTCGCCAGCGCGCCGAGGCGCTCGGTGCTCGGGCCCGGGATGGCTTCGGCCCGGTCGAATTCGGACACGTCCTCGTGCTGGCAGAAATACGCGCCGTTGTGCAATTCCTGCAACAGGACCAGTTGCGCGCCCGCGGCCGCGGCCTCGGCCACGCGCGCGGCGATCCGCTCGAGGTTGGCCTCGGCCGAGCCCTGGTTGCGCTCCTGCACGAGCGCGACTTTCAACGTCCTGGCGGTCATGCGAGCAGTCCCTGCGGGAGTTGCATGGTAAGGCAATGCAGGCTGCCGTTCTGCCAGATCAGCGGGCGGCAGGGCACCGGCACGATCTCGCGATCGGGAAACGCCGCCGCCAGCACGACCGCCGCGTCGGCGTCCGCCGGGTCCCCATAGGCCGGCATCAGCACCGCGCCGTTGACGATGAGGAAGTTGGCGTACGAGGCGGCGAGGCGGCGGCCGCCATCGATGATGGGCTGCGGCCAGGGCAGTTCGTGCAACCGGTAGGGCCGGCCCTCGGCGGTGCGGAACGCCGCCAGTTCGGCCGCCATCGCGCCGAGTTCACGATGGTGCTCGTCGAGCGGGTCCTGGCAGCCCTGGTAGACGATCGCGTCGGGGCCTGCAAAGCGGGCCAGGGTGTCGATGTGCGCGTCGGTGTCGTCGCCTTCCAGGTAGCCGTTCTCCAGCCACAGGGTGCGCTCCTGGTTGAGCCAGGCTTCCAGGCGCGCGGTGATGATGTCGCGGGCCAGCTCCGGATGGCGCTCGTGCAGGCAGCGCCAGGTGCTGAGCAGGGTGCCGCGGCCGTCGGTCTCGATTGCGCCGCCCTCGAGCGCGAAATCGATGCGTTCACGCTGCGCATCGCGGAAGCGACCGCGCGCATGCAGGGTGCGCACGATCTGGTCGTCGAGCGACGCGGCGAACTTGCCGCCCCAGGCGGTGAAGTGGAAGTCGAGCAGGCGGATCTCGCTGTCGTCATCGCGCAGGCTGATCGGCCCGGAATCGCGCAGCCAGGTGTCGTCGTAGGCGAGGACTTCGAAGTGCAGGCGCGCCGGGTCGCAGCCCGCCACGGCGAGCAGGGCGCGCGCGCGGGCCTCGATGGCGGGGTCGGCGGCGCAGATGAGCACCGGCTCGAAGCGCGTGATCGCCAGCACCAGCGCCACGTACGTACCCTCGACGGCGTCCAGGCGGTCGGCCCAGTCGGTGCCGGCATGCGGCCAGGCGATCAGGATCGCCGACTGGGGTTCCCACTCGGCCGGAAAGCGCAGCATCGCCGGGCTCAGCCGCCGACCGGCGCCGGGCCGATCTCCAGTTCGCTGGCCTTGGTCAGGACGGCGTCTACGACGTGGCTGTTCTCGAAGTACACCGAGAACGTGGGATAGCTCCAGCGGGTGATCGGGGGCGTGTGCACGCTGCCGCCGCCAACCGCAGGGAATTTCTGCGTTGGCGCGCCGTAGCGCGACGCGACCTGGGCCATGGAGGCGCCGCGGCGCGGGAGGTCGGCCTTGCTGGCCACCGCGACGCGCTGGATCAGCAGGGTGTCGGCGCCCGCCGGGCCCGCGGCGAGGGCGAGCAGGCAGGCGAGGGCGGGGGCCAGGTAGGAAACAGGGGTTTTCATGCGATTCTCCGGCTCAGGGGGCGCGGGCATTGTCGCAGAAGCAGCCGAACCGCCGCCACGCGCGTCAACCAAGCTCCGCTGAGGGCGTTAACCCATTCAGCAGGGGGCAGGCATGCAGACTTCGACCCGATCCAGTGGCGGCATCCAGGCCCTTGGCAGTGCCGGCGGCGGCAGCGTGTTGCCCACGCATGCCGGACCGCACCCGGACGACCCGGCCCTGCCCGCGCCCGACCCCCTGCATACCCTGCTCAACCGCTGCAGCTACGGCATGCGGCTGGCCGACTGGAACCACGCCGTCACCGTGGATTACACCGGCTGGCTGCAGGAACAGCTTGCCTACCAAGCGCTCGACGATTCGGCGCTGGAAGCCTCGATTGCCGCCAATTTCCCGCGCGTGGGCATGACCGCCGGTGAATTGCTGGCCGACGCCCGCGCCAACAGCAACGGCCAGAAGGCCGCCGCCGAACTGCGCTCGGCGACCCTGCTGCGCCAGCTCTACAGCCCGCGCCAGCTGTTCGAGACGATGGTGGAGTTCTGGGGCGACCACTTCAACATCGCCACCCTGGCCTCGCCCGAGTCCTACTACAAGAACGTGGACGACAGGGAGATCATCCGCGTCCACGCCCTGGGCAATTTCCGCGACATGCTGCACGCCAGCGCGCGCAGCCTGGCGATGCTGTATTACCTGGACAACGTCAGCAACAAGGCCGCGGGCCCGAACGAGAACTACGCGCGCGAGCTGATGGAACTGCATACGCTCGGCGTGGATGGTGGCTATACGGAGCAGGACGTGGCCGAGGTGGCGCGTTGTTTCACGGGCTGGACCGTGGCGACCGTCGGCACCGAGCCGGTATTCACCTTCCTCTCCAGCCGCCACGACAACGGTGCGAAGACGGTGCTGGGCACCGTGGTCCCCGCCGGCGGGGGCGTCGGCGATGGCAACCAGGTGCTGGACCTGCTGGCAGCACACCCCAGCACAGCGGCGCACATCGCGGGCAAGCTGTGCATCCGGTTCATCGGCGACGCCCCGCAGCAGACGGCGATCGACGCGGTGGCGGCCAGTTTCACGGCCAGCGGCGGCGACATCACCGCAGCGATGACCACCTTGCTCGGGTCGCAGGAATTCATCAGCAGCTACGACCGCAAGCTGCGCCGCCCGCAGGATTACGTGCTCGCGACCGTACGCAACAGCGATGCCCAGTTGTCGGGCAATTTCCTCACCAGCATCGTCAACCGGCTGAACTCCCTGGGCCAGTTGCCATTCCGTTGGCCGACACCCGATGGCTACCACGATGCGATGGACGCGTGGATCAACGCCGGCGCCATGCTGACCCGCTGGAACTGGGCATTCGCCGTGGCGGAGGGCAAGGCGGCCGGCGTCGTGCTCGACCTGGCGGCACTTTCAGGCACCGCGAACACGCCTGCGTCCCTGGTCGACCGCCTGTCGGACCGCCTGCTGCACCGGCCGCTGCTGGCGACCGATCGCGACAGCCTGGTGCAGTTCGCCGCCAACGGCGGGGCGACCGACCGCCTGCTGACGGTGGCGGAACTCCCGACCCGCACTCGCGAGCTCGTGGGCCTGCTGCTTTCCTCCGTCTACCTGCAGTATCGCTGAGGCCGCCATGACCCTGGACCGCAGGAGTTTCCTCAAGTCCGGCGCCTTGCTCGGCGCCGGCGCACTGGTCGGGCCGCGCCTGTTGTTCGGTGCCAGCGCCGGCCTGCCGCCTGCCGATGTCGTGGTCGCCGTCTTCCTGCGCGGTGGCGCCGATGGCCTGCAGATGGTGTCGCCGTACGCGGATGCCGATTACCGGCGCCTGCGCCCGGGCATCGGCATCCCCGCGCCGGGAATGGCGGGCGGATCTCTCGACCTGGATGGTTTCTTCGGCCTGCATCCTTCGCTCGCGCCGCTGCTGCCGTTGTACCGGGCCGGCCACCTGGGCGTGGTGCACGCCACCGGCCTCAAGCACGACGAGCGCTCGCACTTCAGCTGCCAGGACCACATCGAGTCCGGGATCATGACCCTGTCCAGTACTGGCGGGCACGCCGGGCATGACGGCTGGCTCAACCGCTACCTGATGGGCACGGGCGACCCTGGCGGCTTCATCGCCGTGGGCATGGGCAGCGCGATGCAGGGGGCGCTGCGCGGCAGTGCCAGCGCGCTGGCGATGCAGAACCTCGCCAGCTTCAGTTTTTCCAGCACGTCCTCGCGCAAGGCCGCGCTCCAGGCCGAACTCGATGCACTGCATGCGCGGGCCACCGCGATCTGCGCCGCCTCGCGCGGCGCGTTGGCGAACTCCGACTACCTGGCGGTGATGCAGCCCTCGGCGATCCCGGTGGAAAACGGCGCGATCTACCCGGCCACCACCTTCGGCGGACAACTCAGGGAAGTGGCGCAACTGATCAAGTCGAACATGGGCCTGCGCATGGCTTGCGTGGACCTCAATGGCTTCGACCACCACAACGCCATCAACACCAGCCTGCCGCCCCTGCTGGACGAGTTGGCGCTGTCGCTCGCGGCCTTCCACCAGGACCTGGGCGCGCGCATGGATGGCGTCACGCTGGTGACGATGAGCGAGTTCGGCCGGCGGGCCGGCGAAAACGCCAGCGCCGGCACCGACCATGGATGCGGCTCGCTGATGCTGCTGCTCGGCGGGGGCGTCCTCGGCGGGCGGGTCTATGCGGACTGGCCGGGCCTGCGCGACGTGGACCTGTTCAACGGCGACCTCGACGTGACCCTGGACTACCGCAGCGTCCTGACCGAACTGCTGGTCCGGCGCATGGGCGGGGACACGGCGGTGCCGGTGTTCCCCGACGTGACGGGCCTGCCGCTGCCGGGTTGCTTCAGCGCAGTTCGAGCCGTGCCGGAGCGGCGGGTGCGATTGCCGTCTCCCGAGCCGCGGGTCGTGCTCTAGGGCCCACAAAAGGAAACGCCGGCTTTCGCCGGCGTTCGTCGATCCACGCGGCGGCCTGGCCTCAGCGCTGGCGGGCCTTGAAACGCGGGTTGGACTTGCAGATCACGAAGACCTTGCCCCGGCGGCGGACGACCTTGCAGTCGCGGTGGCGGGTCTTGGCCGACTTGAGGGAGTTGAGGACTTTCATGGCGATTCCGAAGGATGGGGCGGACAAAGAAGCGAGATGATAGCCCAGCCTGGAACCCTTTGCAAACAATGGCCTGGACCTAGCGCAGGTAGGCCTTGCTCAGGTTGTTCAGGTGCAGCCGCTCCTCGTCGCGCATGAACGGGGACACCAGCATCATCACCTGCACGATGCCCAGCCGGATGGCTTCCTGCTCGTCCTTGTCCCCGCGCACGGACGAATAATTCAGCCAGAACGTGGCCAGGACCAGGATATTGGTCGCCGCGCCATCGATTTCGGCGGCGCTGGCCCGCATCACCCCGCCCTGGACCAGGCCGCGCATCACGGCCGTCGCGTTGGCGGCGGCACGCTTGAGGATCCGGGCGAATCGCATCCGCAGGTGGCGGTTGCGGCTGAGGATGTCCACCAGGTCCCGGTACAGGAAGCGGTATTCCCAGATGCACTCGAACACCAGGTGCAACTGCAGCCAGATGTCCTCGAGGTCGGGCAATCGCCCTTCCGGCGCCACCAGCGCCTTGTCCATGCGCTCTTCATAGCGCTGGAACAGGTGCTCGATGATGTCGTCCTTGTTGCGGAAGTGGTAGTACAGGTTGCCCGGGCTTATTTCGAGCTCATCCGCAATATGATTGGTGGTGACGTTCGGCTCGCCCTGGCTGTTGAACAGGGCGAGGGACGCATCGAGGATGCGCTGGCGGGTCTGCCTGGCCATGTGCTTCAGCCCAGCAGCGTCTGGACCAGGCGCAACGCAAGTACGTTGACCTGGTCAAGAAGCTGCTGGGCTGAAGCACATGGCCAGGCAGACTCGACAGCGCATCCTCGATGCGTCCCTCGCCCTGTTCAACGGCCAGGGCGAGCCGAACGTCACCACCAACCACATCGCCGACGAGCTCGAAATCAGCCCGG
>JANXUD010000098.1 GCA_025352045.1 Gammaproteobacteria bacterium
CCGCCCGCCTTGGGCAGGACCTCGACCCGCTGGTCGTAGACCTGATCGCGCATGCCGGTGGCGCCGCTGACACGGATTTCCGCCGCCGGCCCGTCGATGCGCAGGTTGTCCGTGCGCGCCTTGCCGTCGCTGAAGCTGAAATCGCCGCGCGCGGTGTTGAATGCAAAACCCTTCGCGAAGAAGTCGCTGAAGTCCAGGCTCAGGCGGCGCGGGATTTCCGCGAGGCTGAGCAGGCCGAGGATGCGTCCGGAGCCACCCGGTTCGACATCGAGCAGGCGACCTTCGCCGACATCGGCCTTGAGCGAGCCGCTCAGCGTCGCCAGGCTGAAGGCGCCGGGCGAGCCGGGCCAGCTGCCGGTGAGCGTGGCCTTGGTCGGGCCACCCTGCACCATGTCCGCATAGCCCAGCGCATCGAGCATCTGGCCGAGGCTGCGGGCGCTGAAATCCAGGCGGAAATTGGAGCGGGTGCCGCCGCCGGCCAAGCGGACCCATTCGCCGGCGGCACTCAACGCCAGGTTCCTGGCCTCGGTCTGGAACTTGTCCACCCGCAGGCCGGTGGCGATCGGCGTGGTCTGCAGCGACGCTTTGCCCAGTTGCGCGGCGCCGATGCGCAGGTCGGCGATGTCGAAGCGCATCGGCGGCAGGCTGCCCGGATGCTGCACGTCGGTGTCGGGCGCGACGGCCGGGGCCGCGGACGTCACGGGCGCGTCGACCGATGCGCCCGCCAGCGACGCACCCGGCGCGCCAAGGGACGCTGGCGCGTCTGACGGCAGGAAGAGCTTGGCAAACCGCCCCTGCACTGCACGGGCCGCATCGGAGGGCACCTCGATCGTGCCGTCGATGCCGCTGCCCCTGAGTGCCACCTGGGTCGAGGCCGCGGTGCGCGCCAGGGTCAGGTGCGTATCCGCGAAGCCGCGGTCGAGGAAGACCAGTTGCTGCGCCTGCACGTCGGCCGACTGCAGCGTCACCGCGGCAGCGGATCCGCCGGGCGCGGTGGACGACGCCTGCGGACCGCTGCTGAAGCCGACCCAGCCGGTTGCATCCAGCGTGCCGACATTGCCGCGTACCGCCAATCCCTGCGCCGGCAACAGCGGCGACGTCGCATCGCCAAAGGCGATGGCGCCGCTCATCGGCGCGTTCTTGCGCACCTGCGCGCGCAGCCGCATGAGGTTGCCAAGGCGGAGGGCGAGTTCGCCCTGCTCCACCGGCAAGGGCGCCTGCAAATCGAGGTGCAGCGATTGCGGCTCTGGCTTGCGAAGTGGCGCGGGCATCAGCAGCGCCGTGCCGACCAGGTCGCTGCCTGCGCTCAGTCGCGCGGGCGGCACACGACGGCCCGGGGGCGTCACGGGGACGCGCACGCCGATCTTCCAGGCGCTGGTTCCGACCATCCAGCGCTTGAGCCAGCCAAGGTCGCCAGCGTGGTCGATCAGGCTGGCGGCCGTGAAGCGCCCGTCCAGCGTGCCCAGCACGGCCACGCCTGCTTCGCCGGTGTGCTCGCCGACGCGCAGGTTGAACACGGCCGGCTGGCCAGCGAAACGGACGCCGAGGTTCTCGGTCGCGAAACCCTGGCGGTCGAATCGGGTGCGGCCATTGACCTGGTCGAAGGCGATGTTCCAGCGCGGGTCGGCGAGCGTGCCCTTGTGCAGGTCGATGCTGCCGTCCACGCGCTGGCCGGTGGCGCCGGGATGCAGCGGAAGTTCCAGGTCCACTGCAACCTGCGCATCGCCGGTGATCTGGGTGTTGCGCAGGGTTTCACCGTTGTCCCGCGCCAACGGGCTGGCGAGCATGAGCGTGCGCAGTTGTTCAGCGCGCGAGGTCGAGGCGACGTTCAGGCGGAGGATGCCTTGCTTGAACTCGGCGATGCCGCCGGCCACCGAACCGATCGGGTTGCCGAGCAGTTCTCCCGAACCGGCGAGTGAGAATCCGGGACCATCGAAGTCCAGGTCCAGACCCATCTTCGTGCCGGCCGGCCAGTCCTTCGAAAACAGCACGGTCGCGTCGCGCAGCGAGGCGCGGGCGTCGAAGTTGCCGGTGCCGTTGCGGAACGGCCAGTCGTCGAGGTCGCCACCCAGGGCGATGCGTCCGTCCACCACCTGGCCGGCGACCAGGGCGCGATCCAGCCACTCGACCGTTCCGGGCGACATCTTGTTGATGATCCAGAACTTCTTGGCCGTCGCGACGCTGGCCGGATCGAGGTTGGCCGCCAGGTCCAGCGTGGGCTTGCTGCCATCGCCCTGGAACCCGATCTGCATCCGCACGGCGGCGCCGAAATCCCCGCCATCCAGGTGCAGGCCCTGGGTGCCGAGAGTCCAGCCCGGGCCGTCGCGCCACAGCGCCACGGTGCCGACCAGGTGCAGGTCGAGCGGCTGGCGCAGTCCCGCGGGCCAGCGCAGGCGCACCGGGTCCTGGGCGAGGCGCATGACGCCGCCGCGTTCGTCGAAGCTCAGCACGCCACCGAGCCCGGAAAGACCGGGACGCTGGCCGACCGGCTGCAGCGCGAAGCCTGACACCCGCATCGCGCCGCGCAAGGGACCATCGCGACGGCCCGCGATGCGCACGTCGCGCAGCCGCGCTTGCGGATTTGCCTCCAGCAGGAAGGCGCGCAGGCCCGCGGGAATCTTGTCGGTCAGGCTGAGCAGGGCCGCCAGCGGCGCAAGGTCCAGGTCGTCGCCGCGCAGCGAATACTGGCGGCCGCCCGTCACCTGCAACCGGTCCAGTTGCGATTCGTGGCCGGCGCGGGTCACCCGCAGCACCGGCACCTGCAGGCGCCAGGCTTCACCGTTGCCCTGCCAGCGCGCGGTCGCTTGCAGGCGCTCGATGCTCACGCGCACCGGGCGTTCCTGGCCGTCCGCGTTGATGATCGGGCGCGGGGCGCGCACCACCGCTTCGCGCAGGTCCGCCTGCAGCGTCACCTGGTCCACGCGGCGATCGCGCAGGCGCGCCCACAGCCCCAGCTCGACATGGCCCTGTTGCGGCAACATGCCGACGCTGGCCAGCAGGGGCGCCCAATGCGCGATGCGCAGGTCCTTGCCGCCGAGCCAGAGCAGGCCGTTGCCGCGTCGCCGATCCATGTCGAGCACGGCATTCACGGGCAGGTCGCTGAGGTCGGACCAGCCAGACAGACCCACGCGCAGGCGCGGGCCGTCCACGCGGATGCGTACGTCCACCCGGGGCAGTTCGGTGGACAGCTTGAGCGCGGGCGCGCGGATCGCCAGTCGCGTGCGTTCGATCAGCAGTTCACCGAAGCCCTCCAGGCGATCGAGCGGATCGCCGGTCTCCTGTCCCGGCAGGCCGACGACGCGCCAGCGGCCGTCCGGGTCCTGCACCAGTCCCAGGGACAGGTCGCGGATCTTGAGCTGGGTGAGCGGGTGCCCGGGGAGCAGGCCGGAATACATCGACACCTTCAGTTCTGCGCGGCCGATGTCCAGGACATTGGCGCCGGTTCCGACCCGCAGTCCATCCAGGATGAAGCGCGGCCCGCCCCGGCTCCATTCGGCGCGCGCCGCGGAAAAGCGCACGGGCTCGCCGACGCGCACGCTCAGCCACGCGGAGATGCGGTCGGGATTGCGCTCGACCATCGGCAACAGCTGGTTGGCCACCGCCACCACCACAGCAAGCGCGATCAGCAGCACCAGCGCGCCGTAGCCGGTCCAACGACGCGCATGGCGCATCCGTCGACGCAGCGTGCCGTGCTGGGGGTTGCCCACGGCGGTCAGAGCAGGACCACGTCGAACTGTTCCTGGGCGTACTGGTCGTCGGCCTGGAAGCGGATGCCCTTGCCGAGGAATTCCTCCAACTCGGCCACGGCCGCCGATTCCTCCTCGGTGATCTTCGACACCACCGCAGGCGAGGCGATCACCAGCAGTTGCGAGGCCTCGAACTGGCGCACGGCGCGGGTGATCTCGCGGAAGATCTCGTTCATGATCGTCTCGCCGGTCTTGAGGCTGCCGCGGCCACCGCATTCATGGCAGGGTTCGCAGAGCTGGCGCTCCAGGCTTTCGGTGGTTCGCTTGCGGGTCATCTCCACCAGGCCGAGCGGCGAGAAGTCGTGCACGGCGGTCTTGGCGTGGTCGCGCGCAAGGCCCTTCTCCAGCGTGCGCAGCACCTGGCGCTTGTGTTCCTCGTCGATCATGTCGATGAAATCGATGATGATGATCCCGCCCAGGTTGCGCAGACGCAGTTGCCGCGCCACCGCCTGCGCGGCCTCGAGGTTGGTGCGATAGACCGTTTCCTCCAGGTTGCGCTGGCCGAGGAAAGACCCGGTGTTGACGTCAACCGTGGTCATGGCCTCGGTCTGGTCCACGATCAGGTGCCCGCCCGATTTGAGCGGCACTTCCTTGAGCATCGCGCGCTGGATCTCTTCCTCGATGCCGTACAGGTCGAACACCGGCCGCTCGCCACTGTAATGTTCCACCCGCTCGGCCAAATCAGGCATGAACTGGCGCGCGAAGGCGAGCATCCGTTCATAGGTCTCGCGCGAATCCACGCGCACCTTGTCCACCTCGCGGCCCATCATGTCGCGCAGCGCGCGCAGCGGCAGCGACAGGTCGTCGTAGATGGCCTTGCCGACCGCGCCGCCGGTGCCGGCGTCGCGGATCATCTGCCAGGCGCGGCGCAGGTAGGCGATGTCCTCGGCAAGCGCCTCGGCGCCCTGCCCTTCGGCATTGGTGCGGACGATGTAGCCCAGCCCCGAGCCGTCCACCAGTTCGGCCATGAGCGACTTCAGGCGGGCCCGCTCGGCCTCGTCCTCGATGCGCGCCGACACCCCGATCACGCGCGAGTACGGCAACAGCACCAGGTAGCGCGAGGGGATCGAGATTTGCGTAGTCAGGCGCGCGCCCTTGCTGCTGATCGGGTCCTTGACCACCTGGACGACGATGTCCTGTCCCTCGTGTACCAGGGAGGCGATCGCCGGCGGCGGTGCGGCCGGCGCTGGCGGCGCATCGACCGCGCCGGGCTCGGCCGGCTCGGAGGGCGTGCGCACGATGTCGGAGGCATGCAGGAAGGCCGCGCGGTCCAGGCCGATCTCCACGAACGCCGCCTGCATGCCGGGCATCACCCGTTGCACGCGGCCCTTGTAGACATTGCCGACCACGCCGCGCCGGCTGGCGCGCTCGATGTGCAGCTCCTGCAGCATCCCGTTCTCGACCAGGGCCACGCGGGTCTCGCGCGGCGTGACGTTGATCAGCAATTCTTCTGACATGGGGCCCCGGTCATGGCGCCGCGCCGAACCGGCGCAGCAACTGGTAAGTGTCGTGCAGCGGCAATCCCATCACCCCGGAGTGGCTGCCGGACAGGTGCGCGACAAAGGCCGCCGCGCGGCCCTGGATGGCGTAGCCCCCGGCCTTGCCGCGCGGCTCGCCGCTGGCGACGTAGGCGGCGATCTCGGCTTCGTCCAGCACGGCGAAGCGCAGTTCCGACACGCTGACGATGTGCTCCTCGCGCCCGGCGTCCAGCAACCAGACGGCGGTGATCACTTCGTGCGTGCGCCCGGAGAGCAGGCGAAGCATGCGCGCGGCGTCCTCGTCATCGGCTGGCTTGCCGAAAACCAGGTCGTCGAGCACGACTTCGGTGTCGGCGCCCAGGACCAGTGCGCCCGGGACGGCGAGGACCTGCAACAGGCCGGCGCCGGCTTTTTCGCGGGCCACCCGGTTGACGTAGTCCAGCGCCGGCTCGCCGGGCTGGCGCTGCTCGTGGATGTCGACGTCGAGCAGGGCCGGTTCGATGCCAAGCAGGCCCAGCAGTTCGCGTCGTCGGGGGGATCGGGAGGCAAGGTGGAGCATCCGGCTAGGATAGCCTCTGGCGCCAGCCGGCGACGCGCGCCGGCGCGCCCGGCACGTCTGCATCGGCGATACTTTGGGCTACGGTTCAGGAGTGTTCGATGCGACAGAGCGCATGCGTGGCCATGGCCCTGGTGCTGCTCGGCGGTTGCGGCAGCCAACCCGCGCGGGATGCAGGACGGCACGCGGCCGCATCGATCGCCGTGCCCGACATCGCGCGCCCCGCTGGCGAAACCGCGGACTGGTGGTTCCTGGCAGGCGCTGCAGCGGCCGCGAATGCAGGGGCGGGCAGCCAGCCGGCACGCAACATCATCCTGTTCCTCGGCGATGGCATGAGCCTGCCCACCGTGGCCGCGGCGCGAATCCTCGAGGGCCAGCGCGCGGGCCAGCCTGGCGAAGAACATCGCCTTGCCTTCGAGGAGTTTCCCTACACCGCGCTCAGCCGCACCTACAACACCGACAGCCAGGTGCCCGACTCCGCCGGGACGATGACCGCCCTGGTCACCGGCGCCAAGGCGCGCATCGGCGCACTGTCGGTGGCACAGAAGGTTGCGCGCGGCGACTGCGCTGCGGGTGGCGACGAACTCGCCACCCTGCTCGAGATCGCCGAGGCTGCCGGGCTGTCGACCGGCGTGGTCACCACCACGCGCCTCACCCATGCCACGCCCGCGGCCACCTACGCGCATGCCTCCGACCGTGACTGGGAATCGGATGCCGACCTGGCCAAGCGTGCTCCGCGCGCGGCCGCGCAGGGCTGCCGCGACATCGCCCGCCAGTTCGTCGAGTTCGCCCCGGGCGACGGCATCGACGTGGCGCTCGCCGGCGGCCGGCGCAAGTTCCAGCCGGTGGACGTCGCGGATCCGGAGTATCCCGCGCTGCGCGGCGACCGCACCGATGGCCGGGACCTGGTCGCCGAGTGGCAGCACCTGCACCCGGAAGGCAAGTACGTCTGGAACGCGGCCCAGTTGCAGGCCCTGGACCTGACACGCGAAACGCGCCTGCTCGGCCTGTTCGAACCCGACCACATGCACTACGAGCATGAACGCGCGGGCGATGGCGCCGGCGAGCCCAGCCTGGCGCAGATGACCCGCGCGGCGATCACCGTGCTGCAGCGCAATCCGAAGGGGTATTTCCTGATGGTCGAGGGCGGCCGCATCGACCACGCCCATCACGCGGGCAACGCCTTCCGCGCGCTCGACGAAACCATCGCCTTCTCCGACGCCGTGCGTGCCGCACGCGAGCTCAGCCCGGCGACGGACACTTTGATCGTGGTGACCGCCGACCATTCGCACACGATGACCTTCATGGGCTACGGACGACGTGGCAATCCGATCCTGGGCAAGGTCTCCGGATCAAGCGGCGAAGACCATGCGCTGGGACTTGCGAAGGATTCGCTCGGCCTTCCCTACAGCACGCTCGGCTACGCGAGCGGACCGGGCTACACCGGCGCCAGCGCGGCGCAGCCGCAAGGCGCCAAGCGCTTCCCGCACGTGAACGCCAGCGCACAACCGGCAACGGGGCGGCCCGACCTGACCGGCGTGGACACCGAAGACCCCGACTACCTGCAGGAAGCCACCCTGCCCCTGGGCTCGGAAACGCATGGCGGCGATGACGTGGGGGTCTGGGCGAGCGGGCCGGGCGCGGCGGCGGTGCATGGCTCGATCGAGGAGAACGTGGTCTTCCACCTGATGCTGCAGTCGCAACCGCGCCTGGTGCGGCTGCTGTGCGGGCTGGGCGACTGCGAGGGCGGCGTGCCGCTTCGGCGGCCGGCCGAGGACCAGTTGCTGCAGCGGTGACGCGCCGGCGGGGTCAGGCGCGGTGGTAGGGATGGTTGGCGAGCAGGCTGCAGGCGCGGTACAGCTGCTCCGCCACCACCAGCCGGACCAGCATGTGCGGCAAGGTCAGTGGCCCCAGCGACCAGCGCTCGTCGGCGGTGGCGAGCACGTCGTCGGCATGGCCCTCGGGACCGCCGATGAGCAAGGCCAGGTCGCGCCCGCCCTGGCGCCAGCGTTCCAGCTGCCGGGCCAGGTGTTCGGACGAATGCGCCACGCCGCGG
>JANXUD010000045.1 GCA_025352045.1 Gammaproteobacteria bacterium
TCTACGATTGCCGTCCGTACGTGTCGGGCAATACCGAGACCTGCAGCTTCACGCCGGCGGCCAACACCACCTACTACGTGAATGTGCGTGCGTACGCGTCCTACTCGGGCGTCAGCCTGAAGGGCACCAGCAACTGATCCACTGCGCCACTGCGTGAAACATGAACCCCGGCTTTGGCCGGGGTTCTTTTTTGGGCCCGGCCGCCGCCGCCCCTCCGCAGGCGCCCCGGCGTTCTGCCAGAATGCCGGCAGTTCCCAGCGAGCGCCGTCCATGCCGCACTGGCTGCTTCTTGTCCTGCTGATCGCCTGGCCCATCTACCTGGTGGTGCTGGGCGTGTGGGTGATCCTGCAACGCAGCGAACCGGTCGCGACCCTGGGCTGGATCATGGCGCTTGCCTTCCTGCCCTACCTGGGCTTCCTGATCTACTACATGTTCGGCCCGCAGCACATCAACCGCTCCTCGCGCCGACGCGCGGCCGCGCACAAGGTGATCGGCCAGCGCAGCAGCGTCAAGCTCGGCGACGACGACGACGCGCTCGACCGCATGGCCCTGTGCATGACCGGCTACCCGCCGAGCACGGCCACCAGGGTGGACCTGCTGGTGGACGGCGGCGCGACCTACGACGCGCTGGTGAAGGCGATCGCGGCCTCCAAGAAGCACGTCCACGTCGAGTACTACATCTATGCCGGCGACCGCACGGGCACGCGCATCCGAGATGCCCTGATCGAGCGCGCCAAGGCGGGGGTGAAGGTGCGCATGCTGGTCGACGGCGTCGGCACCAGCCTCAAGCGGGATTTCGTCACGCCCCTCAAGGACGCCGGCGTGGACCTGGCCTATTTCCATCCGATGCGCTGGTGGATGCTGCCGGTCGCGCGGCCGAAGTTCAACATGCGCAGCCATCGCAAGATCGTCATCTGCGACGGCACGGTCGGTTTCACCGGCGGCATCAACATCACCGACGACGAGAACGAGACGCTGAATCCGGACGCCTTCCACGACATGCACATGCGCCTGGAGGGCGACGTCGTGCGCTGGTTGCAGGTCGCCTGGCTGGAGGACTGGAACTACTGCACCGGCAAGGAAATCGGCGACGAGGGCCTGTACGCCGAACCCGCGCCGGGGCCGATCGAGGCGCAGGTCGTGCCGGCCGGCCCGGACAACGACTGGGAGCCGATCCATCGGTTGCAGGTCGAGGCGATCCACCGCGCGGAGAAGCGCGCCTGGCTGGCGACGCCCTACTTCGTGCCGAGCCGGGCCGCGCTGTTTGCGCTCGAGGGCGCCGCGATGCGCGGCCTCGACGTGCGCCTGGTGATCCCGAAGCAGAGCGATTCCCACCTGGTCACCGCCGCGGCGCGCTCCTATTTCGACAAGCTGTTCCGGGCCGGCGTGCGCATCTATCTGTACGGCCCGCGGATGCTGCACACCAAGGCACTGCTGGCCGACGACGAGACCGCCATCATCGGCACGTCCAACTTCGACACCCGCAGCTTTTCGCTCAATTTCGAGATCGTGGTGCGATTCGGAGACAAGGGCATCGCCGGCAAGTTGCAGGAAAGCTTCGAGCTGGACATGGCCGCGGCGGAGGAGGTCACCAAGGATTCGCCGAAGTCCGGTCCCCTGGGTCGCTTCAAGGAAGCCGGCGCGCGGCTGTTTGCGCCCTTGCTCTGAGCCTGTCGGGCGGATTTGGACTCGGCACCCGATCCTGATCGCGACGACCGCCCCTGGCGCCCGGCCGGCGCGGGTCCGTCCTTCGTGTACGTGTTGCCCTGCCTGGGTGAAGACCTGCTGAAGCTCGGCATGTCGCGCGACCCGCTCGACCGCTTCCAGAGCCTTTACCCGCGCTGGTTCGATTTCTTCGACATGGACGCCGCGCGCCTTGTCGAGACCGATTCGGTGCGCGAGGCGCGGGCGATCGAGACGCGCCTGCGCCAGGCGCTTCGCGCGCACAACGCACCGGCGCCGCTGCTGGTGTCGGCCGCCGCGGGCGGCCACACGGAATGGTTCCGCGGCGCGCTTGGGATCCTGGCGCAGGAGACCGATGCGCTGGAGGCCGCCGGCCTGCGCCTGCATCGAACCGCGCGTGGGTGGCTGCGCAACGCCCTCGCGGCGCGCGGCAGCCTGTTGTTCCATTGGTCGGCGCACATGCTCGAGGCCATCGATCCGGATTTCGCGCCGCCGCTGGCGTCGCGGCCACTTACCGTCCTCGAGCGCAGGTTGCGTGATGCGCTGGACGCCTACCACGCCCTCGGGCTCGAGCCCGACCCATGGGTGCCTGAGGCGGTGCTGCGCTGGTGGAGCGAAGCACGGCGCTAGGGACGATGCGCCATCTCGGGTTCGGGGCGGTGGGCGAAGCCTGTCCTGCGGGCGGGGCGTTGATCGAGGGGCGCCAAGGCACCCGGGACCGTTCGCCATCGCTTAGGACATTCCGGACTGGAACTGCCGCAACGTCGCTTCCAGTGCAGCAATGCGCGCATCTTTCTCCTGCAATGCCGCCTGCACGTCGGCGGCCTCGAAGCGCGGCGGGATGTGTTGTGGGCAATTGGCATCCCAGGCGCTGACGGTGAACAGCAGTACCTGCTCGGGCCGGGCCTTGTAGCCGGTGGGCATCAGGCGCTCGAGCAGGTCGGATGTCGCTTCGACCATGCGCGCCTCGCCCCAGATCTTCACGCGCCTGCGCTGCTGGTAGTCGATCAGGAACAGGTGGGCCTTCGGGTTCTCCAGCAGGTTGCCGCTGCTGATGTATTGCCGATTGCCGACATAATCGACGAAGCCGAGCGTGCGCGCGTCCAGCACGCGAAGGAACCCCGGTGGCCCACCTCGATGCTGGATGTAGGGCTGGCCGTCGCCATTGACGGTGGCCAGGAAGACACTGCGCTGCCGGGCGATGAAGGCCGCCAGGTCATCGCTGATGGTCGCCTGCCACGATCCGCCCTGCTCCATGCGCGCGTATGCGCGACGCGAGCCCTTGCTCGCCTGCAGGGCCTTGACCGTCTCGGTGAAGGCGACGTCGCTGGTGTATTGCATTGCGGGCGCCTCGCGCCTAGAGCCCCAGGTCGCTGAGTGAGGGGTGCCCATCCGGGCGACGGCCAAGCGGCCAGAGGAAGTGGCGATCACCTTCGGCGATCGGCGCGTCGTTGATGCTGGCCAGGCGCCGCCGCATCAGCCCGTCCTCGTCGAACTCCCAGTTTTCGTTGCCGTAGCTGCGGAACCACTGGCCGCCGGCGTCGTGCCATTCGTAGGCGAAGCGGACAGCGATCCGGTTTCCGCGGCAGCCCCAGATCTCCTTGATCAAACGGTAGTCGAGTTCCCGCTCCCACTTCCCCTGCAGGAAAACCTGGATTGCTTCGCGCCCCTGCAGGAACCGGTCGCGATTGCGCCAGCGGCTGTCCAGCGAGTACGCGAGCGCGACGCGGGCCGGGTCGCGCGAGTTCCACGCATCCTCGGCCAGGCGCACTTTTTCAGTGGCGGACTCGATGCTGAAGGGCGGCAGGGGAGCGCGGCTGATGGACATGGCGATGGCCTGGTCGTGTGTGGCGTGGGACGAAGGGCCAGCCCCGGCCTGCACCAGGGACGCGAGCCTGGTGAGGCGGGGCAGGTGCATGGTCATGCGATTCCTCGGGTTGGTTGGACGCTGGCGCGATGCCAGGCTGCGGATTCAGGCCGCCATGCGGGCGGTGACGGTCGGGAAGTCAATGTCGGTCTGCGCCATGTTGTTGACGTAGTTGGTGAGCACGTTCACCGCCACATTGGCGACGATCTCGATCGCCTCCGCGTCGTCGAAACCGGCAGCGCGCAATGCGGCCAGCTCGTCGTCGGAGACGCGGCCGCGTGCTTCGGCGACCCGGCGCGCGAAACGCAGGGCGGCGGCGGCGCGCGGATCGGCCGAGTGGCCGTCACGGGCCGCGTCGAGCTCGCTGTCGCTGAGCTTGGCGACGTTGCGGCCGAGATAGTCGTGCGCCGACAGGCAGTAGTCACAGCCGTTGAACTCGGCGACCGCCAGGGCAATGCGCTCGCGCAGCTGGACGTCGAGCTTGCCCTTGGCCAGGGCGCCGTTCAACGACAGGTAGCCCTCGAGCGCGGCCGGGCTGTGGCCGACCAGCTTCATCAGGTTCGGGACCACGCCGAGCTGCTTCTGCACGGCGGCGAGCAGGGGCCGGGACAGGGCGTGGGACGCTTGCACGGTGGGGATCTGGATGCGGGACATGGGCGACTCCGGTGTGGTGGGGTGGGGGTTGGTGGCTCCGATTCGCCAGGCCATCTGCGAATGGGCGTAATCTGCTCCTGCCGCTGCGCATGCGGAATCACCGCGAAATCCAAGACACTGTTTCGCCGGGAGGAAGAATGGATCGGTTCCATCTGATCGACGTGTTCGTGGCGGTGGTGGATTGCCAGGGGCTTGCCGGCGCGGGCCGCAAGCTGGGCCTGTCGCCACCGGCCGTGACCCGCGCGATCAACGAACTCGAGGCGCACCTGGGCGTGCGGCTGCTGACGCGCACGACGCGCGCCGTGCGCGTCACCGAGGCAGGCGCGCGTTACGCCGAGGATTGCCGCAGCATCCTGGCGCACCTCAGGGAAGCCGATGACTCCGCCGGTGGCCTGCACGATGCGCCACGCGGCCTGTTGACGGTATCGGCGCCCGTGGTGTTTGGCGCGTGGCATGTCACGCCGATCGTCACCGAATTCCTGGACCGCCACGCCGAGGTCAATGTGTCGTGCTGGTTCATGGACCGCAACGTCAACCTGCTCGAAGAAGGCGTGGACGTCGCGGTGCGCATCGGCCACTTGCCGGACTCATCCATGCGGGCGATCGGCGTGGGATCGATGCGCCTGCCGTGCTGCGCGTCGCCCGGCTACCTGGCGAGGCATGGCGTTCCGCAGACGCCGGAGGATCTGGCCTCGCACGTGGTCATCGCCGCTGCCGGGCCCACCTCCGCAACCGAGTGGCGCGTGCTCGACCGGGGCCTGCCCCGGACGATCAAGCTGCATCCGCGACTCACCTGCACGACCAGCGAAACCGCCATCTCGGCGGCGCTTGCGGGCTTCGGGATCACCAAGGTCCTCTATTACAAGATTGCCGCCGACCAGCGCGAAGGGCGTTTGACCACGATCTTGCAGGACTTCGAAACAGAACCGCTGCCGGTGACCGTGCTGCATCGGGAGGGGCGCCACGCGTCCAGGAAGGCAAGGGCGTTCATCGACTTGGCAGTGGAGCGCCTGCGGGCGACCCTGGAGTCGATCCACGGTTAGCGCGTCGACCGTGCCGGCGCGCGGGTCCGGATGGTTATTCCTTGTAGCCACGCCCAGCGCGAGGAATGTGGCCATGGCCTCGGCGCGCTCGCGCGCACTCCGATGGACACGCCGCGCGATCCCGACCGCGACGATCGCCCCTGGCGTCCCGCCAGCGCGGGCCCGTCCTTCATCTACGTGCTGCCCTGCTTCGGTGAGGACCTGCTGAAACTGGGCATGTCGCGTGATCCGCTCGATCGCTTCCAGAGACTGCATCCGCGCTGGTTCGACTTCTTCGACCTGGACAGCGGGCGCCTGGTCGAGACCGATCACGCCGCCGCCCTGCATCGCTCGGCTCGCCGAGGGCGGCCATCATGATGCTGTCACACAGTCACGATTCAATGCTGACTCAGCATGACCACTTCGCTGAGGGCCCCCGCTCGACACCACGCTGCTGACTCCGGCGCCTGGTCGCCATTCGGGCGAGGACGCGCCATCGCAAAAGCACCGCGCCATCCGGATCTCGGACGTCCAGCTGGGTACGGCTGGCTGCAAGGCCGGGTTCCTGCTGGATTTCCTCTAGTGGAATGAGTCCGACACGCTGTACCTGGTCGGCGACATGATCGACGGCTGGCAGTTGCGACGCGGCTGGAACTGGCCGCAGGCGCACAACGACGGCGTCGTCTGCGGCCACATCCACAACAAGGCGGAAATTCGAATGATCGACGGCACGCTGTACTGCAACGACGGCGACTGGGTGGAGAGCCTGACCGCCCTGGTCGAGGACCACGCGGGGAGGCTGGAGATCGTCGAGTGGAAGACGGTCCGCCCGGACGTACTGGCGCTGGCGGAGGAGGCGGCATGAAAATCCTGATCGTCACCGATGCCTGGGAGCCACAGGTCAACGGCGTGGTGCGGACCATCAAGTCCACCCGTCGCGAACTCGAGAAGATGGGGCACGAGGTCGAGCTGCTGACGCCGCTCGAATTCCGCACCCTGCCGTGCCCGACCTATCCCGACATCCGCCTGTCCCTGCTGCCGGGGCGCAAGGTCCGGCAGCGCATCCGCGACTACGCGCCACAGGCGATCCACATCTCCACCGAAGGGCCGCTTGGCATCGCGGCCCGTGCCTATGCCGTGCGCAACCGACTGCCCTACACCACGGCCTATCACACGCGCTTTCCCGAATACGTGCGTGCGCGCATCGGCCTGCCGCTGTCGGTGACCTACGGCTTCCTGCGCTGGTTCCATGGCAAGGCCAAGGCCGTGATGGTGCCGACGCAAGTGGTGAAGCGCGACCTGGAAACCTTCGGCTTCGATCCCTCGCGCGTGGTGCTGTGGTCGCGCGGCGTGGACCTTGACATCTTCAAGCCCGGCCCGGCGATGCACCATGACCTCGAGAAGCCGATCTTCCTCTGCGTCGGCCGCGTGGCGGTCGAGAAGAACATCGACGCCTTCCTCAAGCTCGACCTGCCCGGCACCAAGTGGGTGGCGGGCGATGGTCCGGCGCTGGCGCGGCTGAAGGCCGAGTACCCGGACGTGCACTTCACCGGCGTCCTTGGCCAGACCGCCCTGGCCACGCTGTACAACGCCGCGGACGTGTTCGTGTTCCCGAGCAAGACCGACACCTTCGGCCTGGTGCTGCTCGAAGCCCTGGCCTGTGGATGCCCGGTGGCAGGCTATCCGGTGACCGGACCGGTGGACGTGATCGGCGATTCGCCCGCGGGCGCTCTCGACGCGGACCTGCGCGCGGCTGCGATGCGTGCGCTCACGATCGACCGCAAGGCGGCGCGGCAGCACGCGGAACTGTTTTCGTGGGAGGCTTGTACGCGGCAGTTCCTCACGCACCTCCATCCGTTCGGAGACGCGCTGGCCGGGGCCGGCGCCGGGGCTGGTGCAGTGAGCAACGGCGCCGCGCAGCCGACCCCGGAAAGTCACGCGCTATGAGTCGGCGTCGCCGTTCGCGTCCCGCAGAGCGGGGCAAGGCGGCGGTGGAGCGAGAGATCGAGAGTCCATACAAGAGCCTGGGCGGCCCCGGGCGCCTGCTGGGCGCGCTTCGCTACTCAATGCGTGGACTGGCGCACGCCCTGCGCGTCGAGAGCGCGTTCCGCCAGGAATTGATCGGTGCCGCAGTCCTGCTCCCGACCGCGATCGTGCTCGCCCTGCCCGCGGTCCAGACCGTGGCCCTGGTCGGCTCGGTGATGCTGGTGTTGATCGTGGAGCTGGTGAACTCCAGCATCGAAGCGGCGATCGACCGGATCTCCTTCGATCATCATCGGCTCTCCGGCCGCGCCAAGGACCTCGGCAGTGCCGCGGTCTTCCTCGCGCTGCTGACTTGCGCGATGACCTGGTTCCTGGTCGCCGGCCCGGCGTTGGTGGCGCGGCTCGCGCACCTGCGCGGATAGCGGCGCGTCAGCCGCGGCGCGCGGCCTCGATCGTGGCGATGTCGACCTTCTGCCGCATCGCGCGCTTGCAAAGTTCAGTGCGGGTTAACCGCCTCCGGATTTAAATCGGAGGCGAGGTGCACCCCATGGCAAGACCCATCTGGGCCGGAACCCTGAGCTTCGGCCTGCTCAACGTCCCCGTCTCGCTGATGCCCGGCGAGCGACGGTCCGACCTGCATTTCCGCATGCTCGACGCGCGCAACAATGCGGCCATCCGCTACGAGCGCGTCAACGCCGAAACCGGCGACGAGGTGCCCTGGAAGGACATCGTCAAGGCCTTCGAGTACGAGAAGGGCAACTACGTCCTGCTGGAGCCCGACGACATCAAGTCCGCGGCCTCGCAGGGCAAGGAAGCCGTCGAGATCGAGGCCTTCGTGGATGGCGACGCGATCCCGCCGCAGTATTTCGAGAAGCCCTACGTTCTGGTGCCCGGCAAGAAGGCGGAGAAGGGCTACGTCCTGCTGCGCCAGACACTCAAGTCCACCGGCAAGGTCGGCATCGGCCGGGTGGTGATCCGCACGCGCGAATACCTGTGCGCCGTCATGCCACAGGGCGACGCGCTGATCCTGCTGCTGCTGCGGTTCGAGGAAGAGTTGATCGATCCCGCCGACTACAAGCTGCCGTCCGGCAATGCCGCGGAATACCGCGTCAACGACAAGGAGCTGGCGATGGCCAAACAGCTGATCGCCTCGATGGCCGACAAGTGGACACCGGAGGATTTCCGCGATGAATTCAAGCATCGGCTCAGCGCCGTCATCGAAAAGCGCCTGAAGGCGAAGGGCATGGTGACCAGTGTCGAGGGCGGGGCCGACAAGGACGAAGAGGAGGCCACGACCAATGTGGTCGACTTCATGTCCCTGTTGCAGAAGAGCCTGGCGAGCAACAAGCGCACGCCGGCCAAGTCGGCGGGCAAACCCGCGGCCAAGGCCAGGGCGAGGTCCGGCGCCAAGTCTGCGGCCGCGGCGGCTGACAAGCCCGCGCCAGCGAAGAAAGTGGCGAAGAAATCGGGCGCAGGCGCCAAGCCGGCGACCAAGGCGGCGAAGCGCAGGTCGGCCTGATCCCGGCGCAAGGACAAGGATGCCCAGCGATGAGCCTGCGGGACTATGTGCGCAAGCGGCGATTCGGCCAGACCCCCGAGCCGGCGGATGATCGCGATGCCAGGCCAAGGTCGGGTCGCAGGGATCCCATTTTCGTGGTCCAGCTGCACCACGCCAGCCACCGCCACTACGATTTCCGTCTGGAGATCGACGGGGCCCTGAAAAGCTGGGCCGTGCCAAAGGGCCCGTCCATGCGGGCAGGCGAGCGCCGGCTGGCGGTGGAGGTCGAAGACCATCCCCTGTCCTATGCCGGGTTCGAGGGCGAGATCCCCAAGGGCAACTACGGCGCCGGCGATGTGCGCATCTTCGACAATGGCACCTGGTCCACGGAGCAGGAGCCGCTGGAGGCGCTCGCCGCCGGGAAACTGGACTTCGTGTTGCATGGGTCCAGGCTCCAGGGCGGGTTCAAGCTGGTGCGCACGAAGAAGGAAGCCGCCAAGCCACAGTGGCTGCTGTTCAAGCGCAATGATGCGTTTGCGATGGACGCCGATGCCGATGCGCTGGTGGACGGTGCGCCGAAGGTCGCCGTGGCGAAGACCGCCGTGCCGAAGACCGTCGCGGGCAAGGCGCGAGCCAAGCCTGCGGCAACCCGCCGCGTGGACTGGCGCAAGCGCGCAGCGGCCATCGCAGGCGCGGTGGAACGGCCGTACGCGACGCAGTTTTCGCCGCAGCTGTGCAGTTCGGCCGTCGCTGCGCCGAGGGGCGAGGGCTGGTTGCACGAAATCAAGTGGGACGGCTACCGTTTGCTTGCCTCGCTCGAAGCGGGGAAGGCGATACTTCGCACGCGCAACGGACTGGACTGGACGAAGAAGTTTCCCGCCATCGGCGCCGCCATCGAGGCGTTGCCGGTGGACGATGCGCGCATGGATGGCGAGCTGGTGGCCCTGGACGACAAGGGCCGCAGTGACTTCTCCCTGTTGCAACATGCCCTCAAGGCCGGCGACTCCGCGGCACTGCGCTACCTGGTGTTCGACTTGCCGGGCGTCGCGGGAGTTGACCTGTCCCAGGCCCCGCTGATCGAGCGCAAGGCGCTGCTCGAGCAGCTGCTGGACAGCCGACCGGACCCTGCGCTTGCGTACAGCCGGCACATCGTCGGCCACGGTGAGAAGGTGTTCGCGGCGAGCAAGGGGCAGGGCGTCGAGGGCATCGTGAGCAAGCGCTGCGATGCGCCCTACCTGCAATCCCGCTCGGACAGCTGGGTGAAGGTCAAGCACGAGGACAGCGATGAGTTCCTGGTGATCGGCTACACCCGGCCCAAGGGCGCGCGCACTGGCTTCGGTTCGCTGCTGATGGCCGCGCGCGACGGCAACTCGCTGCGCTACGTCGGCCGCGTCGGCACCGGTTTCGACGACGCGACCCTGTGCGACCTGGCGAAGCAGCTGTTGGCGCTGTCGCAGGATGCCGCCAACGTCGCGATTCCCGCGCACGCGACGATCTCGGCAAAGGACGTGCATTGGGTGAAGCCGCGGCTGGTTGCGGAGGTCGCGTTTCGCGGCTGGGGCAAGGAAGGCCTGCTGCGCCAGGCCGCGTTCAAGCGATTGCGTGTCGACAAGTCCGCCGGCGATCTCCTTTCCGAGCCGACGTCGGCCTCGTCGAAGCCTTCGTCGCAGCCCTCGTCCAAGCTCTCGTCCAAGCTCTCGGCCGGAGTGAAGATCACGCATCCCGAGCGGCTGGTCTACACATCGGCCAAGCTCAGCAAGGGCCAGGTGGCGGAGTACTACCGCGCGGTTGCGCCCTGGATGCTGCACGAGCTGGTCAATCGCCCGCTGTCCCTGGTGCGCTGCCCGGGCGGCGCCGAGTCAGCCTGTTTTTTCCAGAAGCATTACCTGGAATCGCTCGGCCCGGCGGTCAAGTCAGTCGCCCTGCGGCAGAAGGACGGCGTCGAACAATATATCTACGTGGACGATGAGGAGGGCCTGCTGGCCCTGGTGCAGATGAACACTCTGGAGTTCCATCCCTGGGGATCGCGTATCGACGCGCCCGAGCAACCCGACCGGATGGTGTTCGACCTGGATCCGGACGAGGGCGTGCCGTGGAAGCGCATCGTGGCGGCGGCGCGGGAGGTTCGCGGGAAGCTGCGGGAGGTCGGGCTGGAAAGTTTTGTCCGCGTCACCGGCGGCAAGGGCTTGCATGTGGTGGCGCCGATCAGGCGCGGGCCGTCGTGGGACGAGGTGAAGCGATTCTGCGAAGCCTTTGCCAACGCCATGGTCGCGCACCGGCCGCAGGAGTATGTCGCGACGATGAGCAAGGCCAAGCGCACAGATCGCATTTTCATCGACTGGCTGCGCAATGCGCGCGGCTCCACCAGCGTGACCTCGTGGTCGCTGCGCGCGCGGCCCGGTGCGCCTGTCGCCGTCCCTTTGCGCTGGGAAGACCTGGGCCGGGTGCCCGCCGCCAATGCCTTCGACCTGGCCAGGGCCGCCCGCCGCGCCGCGGCACTGACTGCGGACCCTTGGGCCGGCATCGACAATCTGGCGCAGTCCCTGCCTCGAGCGCGCGATCAGGAATCTGGGCCGCGCCGAAAACCCGCCAGGGCCAAGCGCTGACAGCTCTGCGTCTGCAATAGGGCCATTCCGCCCCGGTACTTGGCCTGGTTCTTGCCGCGGTTCCTGCCTGTGTCAGACTCGTTCCATGCCAAGCAGCGTCGAGCCGAAGACCATCCCGCGCGCCGAGCCTTCACTGTTGCGCGGGACGCGCATCGCCAGCTACGCGATCGTCGGCGTCGGCTTGCTGGCCGTGCTTGGGCTGCACCTGTTACCGACCTTGCTCGCCGGCCTGCTGGTCTACGAACTGGTCAACACCCTCAGCCCGCTACTGAGCCGGCGGATTTCCGGCAGCGGTGCGCGCTTGCTGGTGGTCACACTGCTCGCGGCGATCGTGGTCACCCTGATCGTGCTGTCAATCCTGGGCGCGATCAGCCTGGTCCACCAGGAGCTGGCCAGCCCCGACCTGTTCTGGGAGCAACAGGTGATGCCGGTGGTCGAGAAAGCCCGGCAGCAGTTACCGGCGCAGTGGATCGCCTGGCTGCCGGACAGCGTGGATGAACTGCGCCAGGTCACCCTGCAGAAGCTGCGCGAGAACGCCGGCGCGATCCAGCTCGCCGGCAAGGAAGGACTGCGCGTGCTGGTGCATATCCTGATCGGGCTGGGCCTCGGCGCGATCGTCTCGCTGACCCAGGCCCGGCCGCGGCACCAGCTGCGCCCGCTCGCCGCGGCCCTGACCCTGCGCTGCGGGCGCGTCGCCCAGGCCTTCCACGACGTCGTGTTCGCGCAGGTGAAGATCTCCCTGCTCAACACTGCCCTGACCGGCCTGTTCCTGCTCGGCCTGCTGCCGCTGTTGGGCATCTCGCTGCCGTTCGCGAAATCGCTGGTGGTGCTGACCTTCTTGGTCGGCCTGCTGCCGGTGGTCGGCAACCTGATCTCCAACACGGTGATCACCGTGGTCGCGCTGTCGGTGTCCTTCGGCGTCGGCGTCGCCGCCCTGGTCTTCCTGGTGGTGGTGCACAAGCTCGAGTACTTCCTGAATGCGCGCATCGTCGGCGGCCAGATCCGTGCCGCCGCGTGGGAGCTGCTCCTGGCGATGATCGTGATGGAAGCGGCCTTCGGCCTGCCTGGCGTGATCGCGGCGCCGATCTTCTACGCCTTCCTCAAACGCGAACTGGAGGAAGCGGGCCTGGTCTGAGGGAGGAGGGGGGGGGGGGGCGA
>JANXUD010000117.1 GCA_025352045.1 Gammaproteobacteria bacterium
CAGCGAAGAGGAAGTCGCCGGTCAGAATTCCAGCCTGCTCGATTCCAAACAGCACAGCCCGGAGTTCTACCGGCGGGTCCGCGACGTGCTCGAACGCACCGGCCATTGGGCCGGCGAGATGTGGCAGCGGCGCAAGGACGATGAGGAATTCCTGGGCTGGATCGAGATGTCCGAGGTGCGCGATTCGCTGGGTATGCGCAGCCATTTCGTCGCCGTGGTCAATGACATCACCGACAAGAAACGCGCCGAGCAGGAGCTGCGCTACCTGGCCAACTACGACACCCTCACCGGCCTGCCCAACCGCGCCCTGCTGTCCGAGCGCCTGGGCCGGGCGATCGTGCGCGCGCGCCGGCAGGAAACGCGGGTGGCGGTGCTGTTCCTGGACCTGGACCGGTTCAAGGACATCAACGACTCGCTCGGCCATGCCGCGGGCGACCGCCTGCTGAAGGCCGCGGCGACGCGCCTGCAGGCGACCGTCAGCGCCTCCGACACCGTCGCGCGCCTGGGCGGCGACGAGTTCACCGTGGTGCTGGAAGACGTGGAGAACGTGTCCGCCGTCGAGCGGATGGCGCGCGAGATCCTGCTGGCCTTCGCCTCGCCGCTGGACGTGGACGAGCGGCACGACGTCAACATCACGCCCTCGCTCGGGATCAGCCTGTATCCGGACCATGCCCTGGTGCCGACCGACCTGCTGAAGTTCGCCGACACCGCCATGTACCAGGCCAAGGCCGAGGGCCGCAACACCTACCAGATCTACAACGAGACCATGGATGCGGAGGCGCGGCATCGCGCTTCGATCATCTCCGCCCTGCGCAAGGCGCTGGACCGCGGCGAATTCCGCCTGGTGTACCAGCCGCGCATGTCGCTGTCGGACGGCGCCATAACCGGCGTGGAAGCGCTGCTGCGCTGGAACAGCCCGGAGCTGGGCGAGATCAGTCCGTCCATCTTCGTGCCCCTGGCGGAGGAAAGCGGACTGATCCTGGCCATCGGCGAATGGGTGATCCGCGAGGCCTGCGCGCGGCTGGAGGCCTGGCGCCGGGTCGGCATGCTGGACCTGTGCGTGGGCATCAATGTGTCGGTGCTGCAGTTGCTGCGCGGCAACCTGGCCGGTTTCCTGGACAGCATGCTGCGCGCGCACGGGCTGCCCGCCGACCGCATCGAGCTCGAGCTGACCGAGAGCATGGTGATGCAGAACGCCCAGCAGGCCACGGCCGTGCTCAACGCCCTGCGCACGGTGGGCGTGAGCCTGGCGATCGACGACTTCGGCACCGGCTATTCCTCGCTGGTGTACCTCAAGCGCCTGCCGATCGACACGCTGAAGATCGACAAGGAATTCGTCAACGACCTGACCCGCGACCCGGACGACGAGGCGATCACTTCGACCATCATCACCATGGGCCATTCGCTGGGCCTGAACGTGATCGCGGAAGGCGTGGAGACGGAGGAGCAACTGGATTTCCTGCGCGAGCACGGCTGCGACGAGATCCAGGGCCACTGGCTGTCGCGGCCGCTGGGCGCCGAGGAGTGCCTGGCCTTCATCCGCGGCTGGCAGCCGGACACACTGGCCCCCGCCGCCGCCATGTCCGGTTTGTAGCGCATTGACCGGGGCGGGCGGCGCGCCTATGGTTCCCGCATGGATTCCCACGACACCCTGGACCAGGTCCGCCTGCTCGGCGAGCGGCTCGACAAGCTCGCCGACCTGGTGCGCCGGCTGGCCGAGGAAAATCGGAGCTTGCGCGCGGGCCAGGAACAACTGTCCAACGAACGCGCGCAATTGCTGAACAAGAACGAGCTGGCGCGCTCGCGCGTGGAGGCGATGATCCACCGCCTCAAGTCGCTGGAGAGCAGCCAGTGAGCGAGCCGGTCAGCGTCCGCATCCTGGAGCGCGAATTCACCGTCGGCGTGGAACCGGAAGCGCGCGACCAGCTGATGGCGGCGGCGCAGTTCCTCGATGCGCGCATGCGCGAAGTGCGCGGCAACAACCGCAGCGCCGCGCTCGACCGGGTGGCGGTGCTGACCGCGCTGAACCTGGCCGCGGAACTGCTGCAGGGCCGGCAAAAGAACGGTTCGCAGGACCACGCCATCGCCCGCGCGCTGGGCGAAATGCAGCTCAAGCTGGACGGACTGTTCGACGCCCTCGCGATTCGTTGACTGGTTCACGCCACGGCAATACAGCGGTGGTATTCTGGGTCCGTATCCTCTGCCGTGTTCGACAGCGTGCGCTAACATACACCTTGTCCCATAAACACGACTCGGGAACCGCGCGCGAATCGCCGTGTGCATGTCCGCCTCGTTGCGGAAAGCCTGAAGCGATCGCGACGGTGCCCACTTGATCCCAGGGATCGAGGTCGTTTCGCAGGCATCGACATGGCGGAGGATGCAATTCCCAACACCGGCCCAGCCGCCGCGGGCAAGCGCGAGCTGCGCGCCCGCATGCGCGCCGCGCGCCTGTCGCTGCCCGCCGCCGAGCGCATGCGCGCCGCCGAGGCCATCGTCGCCCCGCTCCTGGCGCTTCCCGAATTCCAGTCGCCCGGCTATGTCGCGGGATATTGGGCCACGGGCGGCGAATTGCCCCTGCACGTAGTGCAACTGCGCCTGCCGCCCGGCGTGGTCTGGTGCCTTCCTGTCATCCGCGACGACGATTCCTTGCGCTTTGCACCCTGGCGTCCGGGCGATGCCCTGGTTTCGAATCGCTTCGGCATCCCCGAACCGGACCTCACGCCGGACGCCCAGCTTGGCGCGGCCGAGATGGCCCTGGTCCTGCTGCCCCTGCTCGCCTTCAGTCGCAGCGGCCAGCGCCTGGGCATGGGCGGCGGCTATTACGACCGCAGCCTGGAGTTCCGCCGCGCCGTCGCGCCGCCACCGCGCCTGGTCGGCGTTGGCTACGCCGCGCAGGAAGCACCCGCCTGGATCGACGAGGACTGGGATGTGCGCCTGGATGCCATCGCCACCGAGCGCGGACTGATCGTGCCGGCGCACGCCCCCACACCCGACGCCAAACCGCCACCGGACCACGCATGAAATACTGGCTGATGAAGACCGAGCCCGACGGCTTTTCGATCGACGACCTGAAAAAGGCCAGGCGCGAACCCTGGTCCGGGGTGCGCAACTACCAGGCGCGCAATTTCATGCGCCAGATGCAGGCCGGCGACGGCGTGCTGATCTACCACTCCAGCACCGCGGTGCCCGGCGTGGCCGGCATCGCCGAAGTCGCCTGCGAGGCGTATCCGGACCCGACCCAGTTCAACAAGCGTTCGCCCTATTACGACGCCAAGAGCACGCGCGAAGAACCGCGCTGGCAAATGGTGGACGTCAGCTTCGTGCGCAAGTTCACGCAGGTGCTGCCGCTGGAGCTGCTGAAGGCGCACGCGGACGAACTCGAAGGCCTGGCGGTGCTGCAGCGCGGCAGCCGGCTGTCGGTGACGCCGGTTGGCGCGGCGCACTGGAAGACCATCCTCTCCCTCGAACAAGGCTGACAACGCATGTCCCAGGACGAAGGCAAGCGCCGCTCCGGCGACAAGGCCGCCGAATACGTCACCGACGGCAGCATCGTCGGCGTCGGCACCGGTTCCACCGTGGCCTTCTTCATCGCCGCGCTGGGCCGGATGAAGGACCGCATCGAAGGCGCGGTGTCGAGTTCCGAGCGCAGTAGCGCGCTGCTGAAGGAACTGGGCATCCCGGTGCTCGACCTCAATGCCGCCGGCATGCTCGCGCTGTACGTGGATGGCGCGGACGAATGCGACCCGCAGGGCCGGCTGATCAAGGGCGGCGGCGCGGCGCTCACGCGCGAGAAGATCATCGCCGAGGCGAGCGAGAAATTCGTCTGCATCATCGACGCCAGCAAGCAGGTGCCGGTGCTGGGCAAGTTCCCGGTGCCGATCGAGGTCATCCCGATGGCGCGCAGCCTGGTTGCGCGCGCGATCGTGCGCCTGGGTGGCCAGCCGGTGTGGCGCGATGGCGTGGTCACCGACAACGGAAACTGGATCCTCGACGTGCACAACTGGCAGGTCACCGACCCGGTCGGGCTCGAGCGCGAGCTCAACCAAGTCCCGGGCGTCGTCAGCGTCGGCCTGTTCGCGCGCCGCGGCGCGGATGTCGTGGTGGTGGACGGCGTGGTGCGCGGCGGCTGATCGCCGCCGGAACCGGAAGGCGCCGGATCAGTTGCCGCCCTGCGCCTCGGCGGTGCGCACCAGCGCCTCCACCATGCGCAGGTATTCCTGGTGGTCGAGCGAATTGCTGTTGTTGGTGTCGAAGGTCGACATCGGCGGCGCCGAGGCGCCGGCGCGCTTGATCAGCGGCAGGTTGGCGTATTCGGCCGGCTGGAGCAGGCCGTCATGGTTGGCGTCCACGCTGCGGAACAGGGCCACCAGGCGGGCCACCACCTGCGCTTCGCGCGCGCGCTGCCAGCCTTCCTTGAACTCCTCCAGAGACAGGCTGTGGTTCTTGTCCTTGTCCCAGGACGCGAAGATCGTCTCGGCGTCGGGTGCGGATGCCGTCGACGCCGCGGGGCGCGGGCTGGCAGCGGGACCGGAGAAGGTCGCGGACGGATTGACGGGGGGCACGGCAACCGGGCGCGCCGTGGCGGCGGTGGACGGGACGGACTGCGCCGCGGCGCCAAACGCCAGCAGCAGCAGGGTGGCGGCGAGCGCGCGCGGGAGGGCATGGTTCGTGTTCATTGTCGGATCCGTTCAGGGCGCCGTGGCGGCGCGGTCACGCCGACATCCTGAGGGCGGGACCCGGAAACGACAACCCCCGCCGGGGCGGGGGTTGTGCTTGCAGATGGCTGGGGAACTAGGGCTCGAACCTAGATTGACGGTGTCAGAGACCGTTGTCCTACCATTAGACGATTCCCCAACGGGAAAGCGTGCAAGGCGGGGTCGTCTGACGCGATACCCGCCCGGGTACCTGATTCCTGTGCAGCCGATCCAGCGTATGCCGGACCGACCGCTGCCGCATCAACGCTTCGAGAACTGCGTGGCGCGACGCGCCTTGTGCAGGCCGACCTTCTTGCGCTCGACTTCGCGCGCATCGCGGGTCATGAAACCGGCCTTGCGCAGCTCGGGCTTGAGGGCTTCGTCGTACTCGACCAGCGAACGGGCGATGCCAAGGCGGATGGCGCCGGCCTGGCCGGTGATGCCGCCGCCTTCAACCGTCACGGAGATGTCGAAGCTCTCGGTGTTCCTGGTCAGCACGAGCGGCTGGCGCACGATCATGCGCGAGGTCTCGCGACCAAAGAACTCGTCCAGCGGACGGCCGTTGACGGTGATGGCGCCCTTGCCCTTGCGCAGGAACACGCGGGCGGTGGAGGACTTGCGACGGCCGGTGCCGTAGTTGTGCTGCAAAGCCATGATGATCTGCCTGTGCCTGACTTAGATGTCCAGCGCCTGCGGCTGCTGGGCGGTGTGCGGATGGTTGGGACCCTTGTAGACCTTGAGCTTGCGATACATCTCGCGGCCCAGCGGGTTCTTCGGGAGCATGCCCTTGACGGCGGTCTCGATCACGCGCTCCGGGTGGGCGGCAAGCGCCTGGCCCAGCGACTCGGTCTTCAGGTTGCCGATGTACCCCGTGAAGCGGTGGTACTTCTTGTCCTTCAACTTGTTGCCGGTGACGACGATCTTCTCGCAGTTGACCACGACGAGGTAATCGCCGGTGTCCACGTGCGGGGTGAAGATCGGCTTGTGCTTGCCGCGCAGGCGACGGGCGAGTTCCGAGCACAGGCGGCCGAGGGTCTTGCCGCTGGCATCGACGACATACCAGTCTTGCGTGACGCTCGCCGGCTTGGTGCTGACGGTCATGGCTTTCATGACGGGGGTGACTCCAAAGAAAACGCGGGAAATAAGAAGCGGAATTGTAGCCGACGCGGCTTGGGCCGCGCAAGTCCTTCATTCTGCGCGTGTTAGCATCGCGGCATGGCCCCGAACACCGTCCTGGACCCTGCCGCGGACGCTGCGCGGGGCCGCCGGCTGGTGGCCCTGGCCGATCGCTGCGTGCAATGCGGACTGTGCCTGCCCCACTGCCCCACCTACCAGCTCGACCGGCACGAAGCCGAATCCCCGCGCGGGCGCATCGCGTATGTCCGGGCCGTGGCGGCCGTCGAGTTTACACCTTCCCGCACTGGCGACGCGCACCTCGATCGCTGCCTGGGTTGCCTGCGCTGCGAGTCGGCCTGCCCCGCGGGGGTCGAGTACGGCAGCTTGCTGGCGCTGGCGCGGGAGTCGCAGGCAGCGCGGCGGCCCCTTCGTTTCGGGACCCGCCTGCGCCTGGGCCTGCTCGCCCGGCCGCGACTGCTCCGCGCCCTGCTTGCCCTCTACGCCCCGCTGCGCGCCCTCCTTCCGACCGCTTGGCGCCTCCTGCCGCGCCGACCACCTGCTCCGGTGCCCGGGCCAGCGCCGGCGCGCGTCGGTTCGGGCGCCGGGGCGCCTGCGGTCTTCACGGGTTGTGTCTCGGGGCTTTATGAGACGAGTACGCGTGCGTCCTTGCGCCGCCTGCTGTCCGCGGCCGGGGTCGAGCTGGCCGAGCCTGACGGCCAGGGCTGCTGCGGGATGGCCGCCGTCCATGCCGGCGACCGTGTGGGCGCCGACACGCTGGCGGCGGCGAATCGCGCCGCGTTCGCCGGCAGCGGAACCGTGGTTTGCCTGTCGTCCGGCTGCGTCGGCCAGTTGCGCGCGAGCCTCGCCGGAGCCGCCGAGGTCAGCGACGCACTGGTCATGCTGGACGCCCTCGGGGCTCGCCTCGACTTCCGCGACGGCGGCGGCGCGACGATCGCGCTACACCTGCCCTGCACGCAGCGCGGCAGCACGGCCAGCGTGACCGCGCTGCGCCGCCTGCTCGCACGCGTGCCGGGGCTGCGCGTGGTCGAGCTGCCGGACACCGGCTGCTGCGGCGCGGCCGGCCTGCACATGCTCGAGGAGCCGGCGCGCGCAGCCGCCCTGCGCGGACCGCTGGTCGCGGCCTTCGCGCGCTCACGCGCCGATCAGCTGCTGTCGGCCAACATCGGCTGCCGCCTGCACCTGGGCAATGCCATCGCCGCGCCGGTGAGGCATCCTGTCGACTTCCTCGCCGAGCACCTCCCATGAGCGCGCGCCATTACTCCCTTGCCGACCGCCTGATCGTCGAAGCCCAGCGCGCGCTGGGCGCGGCGGTCGGCGGCACCGCCGTCGCCGAGCGCGCCAATCCCGGCAAGCCCGAGGCCGATATCGAAATGACCGCGCCGGCGCGCCGCCACGCCGCGGGGCTGATGCGCGTCAACCACACCGGCGAGGTCTGCGCGCAGGCGCTGTATGTCGGCCAGGCGGTCGTGGCGCGCGACGAAGGCACGCGCACGCAGTTGCTCGCCGCCGCGCAGGAGGAAACCGACCACCTGGCCTGGTGCGCGGAACGCCTGCGCGAGCTCGACAGCCGTCCGAGCCTGCTCAACCCGCTGTGGTACGCCGGCAGTTACGCGATCGGCGTAGCGGCGGGACTACGCGGCGATGGCTGGAACCTGGGCTTCGTGGTCGAGACCGAGCGCCAGGTCGAGGCGCACCTGGCCGAGCACCTGCGCTCCCTGCCCGCCGAGGACCTGCGCAGCCGCGCGATCCTGTCCACCATGAAGGACGACGAGGCGCGACACGCCGAGCAGGCCGAGGCCGCCGGCGCGCGGCGCCTGCCCGCGCCGATCCCGCGGCTGATGGCGCTGACTTCGGCGGTGATGAAGGCGGTTGCGTACCGCCTTTAGCAGCGGCCGTGGGAGCGGCTTCAGCCGCGAGCTTCGCCATCG
>JANXUD010000128.1 GCA_025352045.1 Gammaproteobacteria bacterium
CGGAAATGCAGTCTGGCTTCCTTGCACCACCGCATTGGCATCGCAGCACCGCGGCACCGCATGACAACCAGGAAACAGCAAAGCCAAAAGCTCAAGGCAAGAGCATCATTCGGCCGGGGTTGACGGGAAGCTCCTTACGGAGTAGTTAGCTGCCAAACGACGCGGCCAGCTCTGGAACAAGGAATCCTGCGCGTAGGGACTCAATGGCGGCTAGCCGGAGCTGCAACTCTGTCTCGTTGAGGGTGCCGAAACGATACAGTGAGCGCACAAAGTCCTCAGCGGGGCGATCACCTTTTGCCTTATTGCAACTGTGGCAGGAGGCAACAATGTTCTTGTAGGAATTGTCTAGCGCGTCCTTTTGCGGGGACACGTGATCTAGCTCGCAGGTTTCACCAGTAAGTTTCTTGAGGCAGTAAAAGCAGGCTCCATTTTCGCGCGCGAGAATGGCAGCCAAATGCTGACGATTTGAAAAGAAATCTACGGCAAGAAGATCAACTGGTTCTGCTTCTGCGCTTGGCCGGATAAGGCCAGCAATTTCTGATGGGAGAAGCACGGAAATTTTGTGGCCGAGCCGCGTTCGCTCTTCGATGCGAAGGCAACCCTTTTGATGGAGATCGCGAACTACATCGCAAACCTTGAAGTCGCTAAGCCCTGTAGCTTTTGACAGTGGACCAATAGCGAAAAGTGCAGATTCGCATCCTTTTAGTCTCGTGTGACGCAGGAGATGGTAGTACAAAGATCTATCGTACGCGCCGAGGCCAAGCCCAGGAATGAGAAAATCCTCTACGTCAGCGTAGATGTTGCACCATTCGGTTTCCATGCAACCTTCCATTGGCAGCTAACTACTGAGTTGAGCGGCGCCGCGGCGCCGATGGGCTTTCACGATACACCTTGACGGCGACCGCTTGAACGATTGTTAGACACCAGTTGCCTCGAGCCATGCAAGGAGAGGTGTGCGTAGCTGATCGGGACTATCGAACGCCCGCCAAAGTCCTAGCGGCGACAATTTTGACTGCGAACCCCCGACATGAAGTTGGCCACGATCGCGTGTGAGACTAAAGCTCTCGCGCCCTTTGCGATACGAAACAACAAAGTTACCGAAGGCGTCCGGAGAGTAGGCGTCCAGGCGCGGCTGAAACCCCTGGTGCTCCAAGTCAGCCGCCAGGGTGCCGAGTGCTTCGATGACGGGAACGGGCAGCGCGGACATTGTCTGGTGTCTAACTATTGAGTTGAGCGGCCGCACGAAGCCGATGAGTGCCGTGCCTGACGCGGATCATAACCTGGCCGCGACAGGCACGGCCCACGGCCCCGATGCGGTCCGCTTGAACGAAGGGTTAGGCCACGTCGCGTGGAACGTCTTTGACTCGCGCGGGGCCCGCAAGGGGCGGTATTGCCTGAGCCACCAAAACGAAGAACGCCGAGGAAAGGACAAGGAATGCTGCGGGCGCAAAGAGGTCAAGGCCAAGGTAGGCCCAGTTTAGCAAGCCTTGCGAGGAACTCGTCTCAAACGAATCGGCGATTAGATACTGGACGACTACGATGGCAGGAACGAGGACAATGACAGACAGCCAGCAAATAAGAAGCAGTTTGCTCTGCCAAATGCGCAGCCTGGAATGAAGTATCCAAGCACCAACAATTTGGAGCACAACGGAGATTAGCGTGGCAACGCCAAGGATGCTGTCAGAAGACATCGGAGTCCTTGAAAATGGGGCCTAACGATTGAATTGAGGTGCGCCGCTAGGCGTCACCTTGAATGAATGGTTAGAACTCGCGCCTGATTTGTTGCTCATAAACACAGCTTGATAGTGTTGGAGTCAAGGCGTCCTGCAAACGACCTTACGAGTTGCTCACGCTCCTCGTACCTTGCGCGAATGCTGTAACAGCCAGGGGGCAGCCCATACGTGATTTGAAGAATGGTGTCGTGATAGACGACTCCCGTTGACCTTGCCGGAAATAGTCTCACGTACTGTCCCTTGTCCAACGGAGCTGAGACATCCGACCCTACTGGCGGGTACGTCCGAGCACCCTGAGTTACAAAGAACGTGAGTTCTGGTCGCGGCCCACCCGCGGAAAGCCGCGAGTTGACGATGGGCACAGAATTTCCGAGATTTGAAATAGAAACTAAGACCGCACCATCTTGGTGCTGCAGCGTCAGAACTAATTTCGTTGGAGGCGTATCGGCGTGCAAGTTCGCACTTACAAAGAGCAAGGCGACCACAGCCATGCTTCTCGGCGGTCTTTTATTTAGAGTCACTCCAACCTTGTCCACGGGTTCTAACTACTTGTAGACCCCACAGTGGGGTGTAAACCTGACGTTATCGCTAATTCCCCGCGCTGGGTCAAGGCAAATGCCTTGCACGGCAATCCCCTGGCCGTTGGCCCTTCCCTCCCCGCGTCCACTCCCCTCGTGCATATCGTCCCTGCGCATGCGATATGCCACAACTTCTCGATTTAGACGGCGAATATGTCCGGATGCCAGGCAACCCGGCACGTCCGAGATCGCTCGTCGAGCCACGAAAACGCCACCAAGATCGGCCTATCCCGCGGAACCGGTAGCCAACGCCGGGGTTGCCATGTCCAGTGCACGGCGACTACGCGCTTTTCCCCTTGCCGTGTCCAGCAAGTCAACGGGATTGGCAACGATCGCGCGCACTCAGTCCAGCGCCTTCCCGAACCGCCGCCCCGTCTGCGCCATCCCGATCCCGCGGTAGAACGCCTGCGCGTCGGCACGGCGCTCGTGCGTGGTCACCGATAGCCACTCGCAGCCCTGCGCGCGGGCATGCGCCTCGACCGCGGCGACCAGTGCGCGGCCGACGCCTGCGCGGCGCTCGGTCTCGTCGACCACCATGGCGGTGAGCCAGCAGACGTCGCGCTCGCGGTTGATCACGCTCAGCACGTGCGCCGTGGCCAGGCCGACGACGCGCACGTCCTGTGTGGCGAGCAGCACCACGCCGCGGCCGGCGGACAGCCGTTGCAGGCGCAGGGGCATCGCGTCGGCGTCAACCGGGTAGCCCAGTTGCGTCAGAAGCGCCGCCATCGCAGCGGCGTCGGTGAGCGTGCCGTGGCTAACCACCAGGACGGCACTCATGCTGCCCGGCCGACAGCTGGCCCAGCAGCCACTGCAACCCAGCCAGGTGTTGCTGGTCATGGCTGCACAGATGGTGCACCAGGCCGCGCAGCGTCACCGGGCCAATCCTTCTGAAAATGTCGCGTTAGGCATCGCTTCGGCCCAACATCCCGTCAATCGATGCGGCAAGCCGGATTCGGGGGAGCGGCCTGCGCGTTTGATGGACCGAGATCCGCCACCTGCAACGACACCCGCTTCATCCCGCCACCTGCCTCCTGCTGCCCGAGTTCCCGAAACCCGAACCGCTCATGGAACGCGCGCGACGCCGGATTGGGCGGCTCCACGTTGTATTCGCAGGTCACCCGCGGAATGCCGCGTGCACGTGCCCAGGCAAACAGGTCGCGATACATCGCCCCGCCAATTCCCCGCCCCGCAAACCCCGCATCCACCACGATGCGGTCGACGTAGACGAAGTCCGGCAGCCGCGACGCGAACCAGCCGAAGTTGTCGTTGGCATACGCCGCGCCGGCACGCATCGCCAGCAGGAAGGCGACGACGACGCCATCCATGACGGCCACGCGATGGTAGGTGGCGAGCGCGGCGAGCGCCTGCAGTCGCGCGAGGTCCATGGCGCTGGTCTGCGCGGCCTCGGCATCGTTCAGCGCAAGGATGCGCGGGAAATCGCGCGCGTCCGCGTCGCGCAATGCGGGCGGCGCCATCGCTACTTCAGTTCGGGGTGGGTCAGGTAGAAGCGTCGCGGCAGGGACGCTTGCGCCGATGCCAGCGGCGCTGCAAGCGCAGACGCCGGCGCACGCGCAAACGCCTCCAGCGCGGAGGCGACCGCATCGGGTTTGGCCATCATTGGCATGTGCCCGCAGCCATCCAGCAACACTGTGCGGCTGTCATGCAGCCCGGCGGAAAAGATCGCGGCGGAGCTGAAATCGATCACCCGGTCGTCGCGACACCACAGCAACAGCACCGGCGAGCGGATCGCGCCGAGTTCGGACTGCAGCGAGAACGCTTCCGGCCCGCGGCCGATATGGTCGAGCACGCCCTGTTCGAAAGCCACGTCCGCGCGACGCTTGCGAACGATCGCCTCGTCGGCGGGCCAGGGCACGAACGGCGGATCATTGAACACGATGCGCAGGTAGCGATGCAGCTCTGCGCGCGTGCGCACCTCGAAGGGGTTCTTGCCGTCCAGCACCGCGCGGCCGAAGCCATTTTCCTTGAAGCGAACGCCCGCCGACGACATCAGCACGATCGGCCCGACCAGCTCCGGATGCCGCGCCGCCAGCAGGCCGGTGAACTGCCCGCCCATCGAATGCCCGACCAGCAATGCGGGCTTCTCTCCCAGCGCGCGCAGGAAGGCGGCGATGCGCTCCACCTGCGCGGACGGCCCGTAATCGGCGCCAGCGTCGCGCGAGGATTCACCCCAGCCCGGCAGGTCCGGCGCGATGACGCGATGCGTCTTCGACAGCCGCCGCATCAGCAGCAGCCAGTTTTCCTTCGAGCCCGTGAAGCCGTGCAGCAGCACGATCAGCGGCCCCTGCCCTGCCTCGACATAAGTCCAGCGCTGCGAGCCAACGACAAGCGTGTGCGTCTGCGCGCCGGCCAGCCAGCGCTGCCGTGCGAACTCGGCGTTCAACACCGAGTCCGGCATCGCCGCCGCGAAGCCCACCGTCGCCAGCGCCAGGCCGAGCGAGACGAACAATCCGGTGCGGCCGCGGCTTCCCATGTGGAATGAGCGCCCCGAAGGGCGCCGTCTTCAGATCTTCGGCTTGCCGGCGGCCAGGGTCTGTTCCACCGACCCGGTGGTGATCGGGTGGTAGCCCGGCTTGGCCTTGGCGAACACCTGCTCCGCAAATACCTTGCCATCCGGCGTCGCCGCGAGCGCGGCATAGGTCGGCATGATCAGCTTGCGGCGGCCGATGCGGCCCAGGAACTCGGCGATCGCCGGGCGCGCGGCCAGGTAGTTGCTGCGCACCGTCAGCGGATACCAGCGCTGCGCGATCTCAGCGTTCGCCGTGCCGGTGAAGTGGTAGGCGGCATCGAGTTCGGCCAGCTGCGCTTCGGTCAGCGTTTCCGGCATGCCCTCGAGGAAGCGCACCCACATCTGCGTGTTCCACTTGCTGGTGTCGATGTCGGCGGGCTTCATGTGCCCGGCCAGCCAATGCCCGCGCGACTCGTCCACGCCGTCGAAGGGCTTGGACGTGGCGGCCACCGCAAAGGCCGGGATGCCCGGCTCGTGCAACCAGGCGTGGATCTCGGCCTCGGTGGTCTTGCCCGGGTTCTTGGCGATGAGCTCGGCATTGAGGAAACGCTCGAACTCGACGCTGTCCTGGCTGGTGAAGGCATGGCCGTCGAACCAGCTGCGCAGGAAGGCGTCGAAGGTCGCGCGGCCGTAACGCTGCTCGAGGAAGGTCAGGAACCACTGGCCCTTGATGTAGGCAACCTGGGTCAGCGCCTCGTCGGGATCGCGGCCTTCCAGCGGCGCCAGCGCCAGCAGCTGGTCACCGGTGGCGAGGTCGCCCATGTCCTTGGCCAAGCCGCCCTGGGAGATCACGTTCTCCATGTCGGCCAGGTCCTTGCCATACAGCTGCTCGGTGATCCGGTTCTCGACGTAGGAGGTGAAGCCTTCGTTGAGCCAGATGTCCTTCCAGCTGGAGTTGGTGACCAGGTTGCCGGACCAGCTATGCGCCAGCTCATGCGCGATCAGCGACACCAGTGACTTGTCGCCGACGATGACGGTCGGCGTGGCGAAGGTCATGCGCGGGTTTTCCATGCCGCCGTACGGGAACGACGGCGGCAGCACCAGCACGTCGTACACGCCCCAGCGATACGGGCCGTACAGCGACTCGGCGGTGGCGATCATCTTCTCGGTGTCTTCGAATTCCTTGGCGGCCTTGTCGGCCATCGCCGGCTCGGCCCAGACGCCCGAACGCGGGCCGGTCGGGCGATAGACCAGGTCGCCGGCGGCGATCGCCATCAGGTAGGACGGGATGGCCTGCGGCATCTTGAAGCTGTAGTCGCCGTCACGCGCGCCTTTCGGATCGTTGTCGGCGCTCATCACCGCCATCACGTCCTTCGGGGTGGTGATGTGGGCTTCATAGGTGAAGCGCACGCCGGGGGTGTCCTGCAGCGGCACCCAGCTGCGTGCGTGGATGGCTTCGGACTGGGAGAACATGAAGGGCGTCTTCTTGCCCAGCGTCATCGCCGGCGTCAGCCACTGCAGGCCGGAGGCTTCAGGCGAGCTGGCGTAGGTGATCTTCACCTTCGGCACCTGCGCGGTCAGCGCGATGTCCAGCTTGCTGCCGAGGATCTTGTCGGCAGTCGCCAGCGTATAGGTCAGCGGCTGCCAGGCGCTGCCATCGAAGCCTTCGACCTTCTGGATGTCGAGTGCGCGGGTATCGAGCACGAGGGTGCGGGCGGCCGGATCCTTCCAGTTCAGGTCAAGCGTCGCGGAGCCGGCCAGCACTTTTTTTGTGAAATCGACGCCCAGGTCGAGTGCGACATGCGTCACCACGACTTTTTCCGGTTCGGCATACGAACTCGGATCGTGCACGGTGGACGAGGCGGCGATGGGTGCGGCGGCGGGGGCGGTCGTGGTCACGGTCGGCTCCGCGGGCTTGGCGGGTTCCTGCGGCGCCGGCTTCTGGCAGGCGGCCAGCGGCAGGACGACAGCGGCAAGTAGGAGGGTCGAAAGGCGCATGGGTCGGTCCGCAGCGGGGGAGAAAGCACAGTTTATCCGTCCCCCGCGCAAAAGGTTCAAATGACTAATGCCATGGGACGCCATGGCTCGGGCGGTTCAGGCTGGCGCCATCTTTTCCGGCACGACCTCCATGGCCCGCTTCCGACCTGCCCTCCTGGCCGCCTGCGCCGCGCTTGTCCTGGCCACTCTGGCCACGCCGGCCATGGCCGCGGACCCCACCCCCGCCGGGGGCGGCCGGGTCAGGACGGCCCCCGTGGACGTCGCGCACGTGGGCGGCCAGGTGAAGCTGGATGGCGTCATCGACGAGCCGCTGTGGCAGCAGGCCACCCGGTTCGAGCTGCCCTACGAAATCCAGCCGGCGGAAAACACCCCGGCCGATGTCCGCACCACGGTCTACCTGGCGGAAAACGGCGAACACCTGCTGATCGCGTTTGTCGCCGAGGACCCGGATCCGGCGAAGATCCGCGCCTTCCTGCGCGATCGCGACAGCGCCTACCACGACGACTTCGTGGGTGTCGTGCTCGATACCTTCGACGACGAGCGCCGCGCCTACGAGTTCTTCGTCAATCCGCTCGGCGCGCAGATGGACCTGATCAACGACGAAGCCCACAACGGCGAGGACGACAGCTGGGACGGGCTGTGGGATTCCTACGGGCGCATCACCAGCACCGGTTACGTGGTGGAGATGGAGATCCCGTTCTCGACCCTGCGCTTCCCGGCGGGCAAGTCGATCCAGCAATGGGGCGCCGATTTCCTGCGCATCCGCCCGCGCGCGGTGCGGCACCAGTATTCGCGGGTCAAGAACGACCGCAACGTTCCCTGCGGGCTGTGCCAGGCCGGCCGGATCCGCGGCTTCGCCGGCATCCATCCGGGCAGCAACCTGGAGGTCAATCCGACCCTCACGACGACCTATTCGCAGGAACGCGGGGCGCCCGGCACGCCGTTCACCAGCGAGGGCATCAAGGTGGACCCGGGCGTCGACGTGAAGTGGGGCCCGTCGCCCAACATGACGCTGTACGGCACGATCAACCCGGATTTTTCCCAGGTCGAAGCCGACAGCGGCCAACTTTCCGTCAACAACACCTTTGCGCTGTTCTTCCCGGAAAAGCGGCCCTTCTTCCTGGAGGGCGCGGACTATTTCGCGACGCCGACCACCCTGGTCTACACGCGCAACGTCAACGATCCGGACATCGGCCTGCGCGTCACCGGACGCAGCGGCGCGCAGACCTACGGGGTGTTCGTCGCCCGCGACACGGTGACCGACCTGCTGCGACCGGGCGTGTTCGGCTCGAGCCTCGCGCGCTACGATGGCCCCTCCAACGATGGCGCGTTCCGCTATCGCTATGACCTGAGCAAGGACCTCAGCCTGGGCGCACTGGCGACGGTGCGTCGTGGCAACGGCTACCAGAACCTGGTCGAGTCGGCCGACGGGCGCTGGCAGCACGGCGCGCACACGCTGGTCGCGCAATACATGCACACAGAGACCGACGACCCGGCCTTCCGCGGAAACCCGGCGCGCAGCCTGCAGGGCGACGCCTACATCGCCGAGTACGACTACAACACGCGCAACTGGTCTGCCGCTGCCTACGCATCGCACCTGGACGAGGGCTTCCGCGCCGACCTGGGTTTCGTCGGCCAGGTCGGCTACGAGCAACACCTGGCGGCACTGACGCGGCACTGGTATGGCGACAAGGACGCGCTGTTCAACCACGTCACCGCCAACACGCGCTGGCAGTCCAACCGCGCCGTGGACGGCACCCTGCTCGACATCACCCGCGACATGTGGGTGGGCGCCAACGGCGCGCTGCAGAGCTATTACGAACTGGGTTACGTCGAGCGCGAGAAGCAATGGCGGGGCCAGCGCTTCCAGGAAAAAGTGCCGCGGCTGCGTGCGCGACTGACGCCGTTCGGCTGGCTGCAGCTGGCGGTGTACGTGCGCGATGGCCACAAGGTGGACCTGGCCAACGCAAGACTCGGCCATTTCGTCAACATCAGCCCCAGCGTGACAGTCAACCTGGGCCGCTCGTTCAGCGCATCGATCGACCATGGCTACGAGCGCATCAGCCGGGATGGCGGCAATGTCTATGTCGCCAACCTCACCGACCTGCGCCTGAGCTACCAGTTCAACCTGCGCCAGCGCCTGCGCCTGGCGATCCTGCGCAATGACCTGAAGCTGGACCCGAGCCTGTTCACGCAGTGGGTGCCGGCGCACCAGCGTTCGATCGACACCCAGGTGATCTACTCGTACAAGATCAATCCGCGCGCGGCGCTGTACGCGGGCTACGCGGACGGCTACTTCAGCGGCGACCAGGTGCTGGGCACCGACGAGGAGCCGATCTACGGGTACTACCCGCTGTTCCAGTCCAACCGCACCCTCTTCATGAAGATCAGCTACGCCTGGAACCTTTAGGCCGCCGCGCCTGGGGTCCGGTCCGCCGTTCGGACCCGACCCCGCCCTGCGCCTTACACTCTCCACATGCCCCACCCCTGCCCCCGCCCAACCCACTCCCTCCTCGATGCCTACGCCGCGTCCGGCGCCTACACCGACTGCTACTGCGCGGACGTTCCCGGCCACGTGCCCTTCGCGCACTACATCGAATCCTTCTACACCGGACGCCTGTTCAAACTCGAGCGCCTGTTGCTGCGCTGGTTCGCCGCCCGGCCATCCACCGACGCCGACGCCGGCCAGCTTGCCCGCGGCGAACGCGCTGACTTCGCGGCATGGCGCGTGGAAGGCCGCACCGAGTCCCAACTGCTGATGTGCGATTTCTCGGGCCGCACGCGCTCGTGGTTCATGGTCGAACCCTGCGGCACCGATGCCCTGCCGGGCACCCGGCTCTACTTCGGCTCGGCCGTGATTCCCGTGCCCGACCCCTCCAGCGGTGCACCGCGCATGGGCGCCACGTTCCGCGCTTTGCTGGGCTTCCATCGGCTCTATTCGCGGGCCCTGCTCGCGGCAGCACGCAACCGGATCGACAGGCGACCGCCGGCCACGTCCCGGGCCTGAGGCGCGCCCGTTCGGGGGCCTGAGGCGCGCGCCCTCGCGTGCCACCACCGCGCTCCAGCGCTATCCTGCAGTCCAGACCAGGGAGCAAGCCATGGACCTCGGTGCGTTC
>JANXUD010000133.1 GCA_025352045.1 Gammaproteobacteria bacterium
GCCTCGAGGTCCGGCGCGTCGGCGAACACGATGTTCGGGCTCTTGCCGCCGCACTCGACATAGGCGCGCTTCATGTTCGAGCGTGCCGCGCACTGCAGCAGGTGCTTGCCCACCGCGGTCGAACCGGTGAACACCAGTCCATCCACGTCCATGTGCAACGCCAGCGGCTCGCCGGCCCCGGCACCGAATCCCGGCAGCACGTTGAATACGCCGGCGGGCAGGCCGGCCTCGACCGCCAGCTCGGCCAGGCGGAGCGCGCTGAGCGGCGACTTCTCCGACGGCTTGAGCACGACGCTGTTGCCCATGGCCAGCGCGGGGGCCAGCTTCCAGGCCGCCATCAGCATCGGGAAATTCCAGGGCACGATCGCGCCGATCACGCCCAGCGGCTCGCGCGTCACCAGCCCGAGCTCGTCGTGCGGCGTGGGCGCAACCTCGTCGTACACCTTGTCGATCGCCTCGGCGGTCCAGGCCATGCAGCGCACGGTCGCGGCAACGTCGACGCCCAGCGCATCGTCCACCGGCTTGCCCATGTCCAGGGATTCGAGCAGGGCCAGTTCCTCGCCATGGGCATCGATCAGCTGGGCGAAGCGTTGCAGCACCTTCTTGCGCTGCACCGGGCTTTGCCGGGACCAGTCGCCACGCTCGAACGCCCGGCGCGCCACGGACACGGCTCGCTCGACGTCTTCCGCCTCGCATTCGGCGACACGCGCAACCACCCGCCCGTCGATCGGACTGGTGCAGTCGAAGGTCTTGCCCGACGCGGCATCCACGAAACGCCCGTCGACGAAGGCCTGCGACCGGATCGCCAGCGCGTCGGCGCGGGCCTGCCATTCGGTGCGAGTCGCCGGGCGGGCCATCAGAACGTGGCCGGCGTGTTGGCGCTGACGATGATCGCGTCATCGCCGCCGACGTTGCGGAACCGATGCGGCGTGCGGCTCTCGAAGTAATAGGCCTCGCCTGGTCCAAGCACCTTCACCCGCTCGCCGACGGTGATCTCGACCTGGCCCTGCACGATCACCCCACCCTCTTCGCCATCGTGGCTGAGCGAGGTCTCGCCCGTATCGCTGCCGGGCGGCATGACTTCGCGCAGGATGCACATCTGGCGGTTGCCGCGGCGCTTGCCGACCAGGAAGTAGTGGATGTCGTTGTTGCCGACGTCGGGCAGGTCCTCGGCGCCGTAGTAGGGTCCGTCGCTGGCATCTCCGGCCAGGTCCAGGGTAAAGAAATCGGCGAGCGAGATCGGGATGCCGTCGAGCACCTTCTTGAGCGAGCCGACCGACGGACTGACTTTGTTCTGCTCGATCAGGGAGATGGTCGAGTTGGTCACGCCCACGCGCTTGGCCAGCTCGCGCTGGCTCAGGCCCTTGCTGGTGCGGACGGCGTGCAATCGGGAACCAATGTCCATCTGCGTCGGAAAGCGCTCCCCGCGGGTGTTTCAGGTGATGCGGAATAATTAACACTGGCGCTTTCCCTGGTCAATAATCCCGGCCAGGCGCAACAGTTGTAAAGTTTATTCAACACTGCTAGTTTTCCGGCAGGAACCGCCGCGAACACCGCCATGACGCCTGCCGACAGGGACAGCACGCCGACCGCCGAGACTTTCGGCGACCTTTACGAGGCCCAGGCCACCCGCCTCCCCGAGGCGATGGACGCCTTCTGGATGCCCTTCAGCGCCAACCGGCAGTTCCGCAAGGCACCGCGGATGCTGGCCAGCGCCAGGGACATGCATTACCAGACCACCGACGGCCGCGAGATCCTCGACGGCACCGGCGGGCTGTGGTGCTGCAATGCCGGTCATTCGCGCCCGCGCATCGTCCAGGCCGTGCAGCGCCAGATCGCCACGATGGATTTCGCGCCCACCTTCCAGATGGGCCATCCCCTGCCCTTCGTCCTGGCCGAACGCCTGGCCGCGATCGCCCCGGAGCCGCTCAAGCACGTGTTCTTCACCAACTCTGGTTCTGAGTCGGTGGATACGGCGCTGAAAATGGCGCTCGCCTACCACCGCGCCCGCGGCGAGGGCCAACGCACCCGCCTGATCGGCCGCGAGAAGGGCTACCACGGCGTCGGCTTCGGCGGCATCTCGGTCGGCGGCATGGTCAACAACCGCAAGTTCTATGGCCCGCTGCTGCCGGGCGTGGACCACCTGCGGCATACGCTGGACATCGCCCGCAATCCCTACAGCCGCGGCCTGCCCGCGCAGGGCGCGGAACTGGCCGACGACCTCGAGCGCCTGGTGCAACTGCACGATGCCTCCACCATCGCTGCGGTGATCGTCGAACCGATCTCGGGTTCCGCCGGCGTGGTGCTGCCGCCCATGGGCTACCTGGACCGCCTGCGCAGGATCTGCGACAAGCACGGCATCCTGCTGATCTTCGACGAAGTCATCACCGGATTCGGCCGCGTCGGCAAGGCCTTTGCCGCACAGCGCTTCGGCGTCACCCCCGACCTGATGACCACGGCCAAGGGACTGACCAATGGCAGCGTGCCGATGGGCGCGGTGTTCGTGTCGGACAAGGTGCACGAGGCCTTCATGCAGGGCCCGGAAGGGATGATCGACCTGTTCCACGGTTACACCTATTCCGGCCATCCCCTGGCCTGCGCCGCGGCGCTGGGCGCGCTGGATACCTATGAAGAGGAAGGCCTGTTTGAAAAGGCGATCGAACTGGGCGATTACTGGGAACTGGGCATGCACTCGCTGCGCGGCCTGCCCAATGTCATCGACATCAGGAATTTCGGCCTGATCGGTGCGGTGGAACTGGCGCCGCGCGAAGGCGCGGTCGGCGCGCGCGGTTTCGAGGCCTTCACCCGCAGCTTCCATGACCACGACCTGCTGATCCGCACCACCGGCGACGTGATCGCCCTGTCGCCGCCGTTGATCCTGCAGCGGGTGCACATCGACCAGATCGTGGAGCGCCTGGGCGCGACGATCCGGGCGACGGCCTGACAGCCGCCGCCATGCGCCCGCGAATGGCGCAGCGGCAGGGGATTCCACGCACCGCGGCCACCAGCCCATCACGGCCGGCCTAGTACAATGGGCGGCTAATTCGTTACGCCCCGGGAGGGCAAGACCATGCTTATCGGCGTCCCCAAGGAAATCAAGAACCACGAGTACCGGATCGGGCTGACGCCGGCCGGCGTGCGCGAACTGGAAGCCAACGGCCACCAGGTCGTGGTGCAGCGTGACGGCGGCAAGGCCATCGGCCTGACCGACGAAATGTATCGCAAGGCTGGCGCCGACATCTGGGACAGCGCCGAGGAGATCTTCGCCAAGTGCGACATGATCATCAAGGTGAAGGAACCGCAGCCGCAGGAATGCGCGATGCTGCGCCCGGGCCAGTTGCTTTATACCTACCTGCACCTGGCGCCGGATCCGGCGCAGACCAAGGCCCTGGTCGCCTCGGGCGTCACTGCGATCGCGTATGAAACCGTCACCGACAATGCCGGCGGCCTGCCGCTGCTGGCGCCGATGAGCGAAGTGGCCGGACGAATGTCCATCCAGGCCGGCGCCCATGCGCTGGAAAAGGCGCAAGGCGGCTCGGGCGTGTTGCTGGGCGGCGTGCCCGGCGTGAAGCCGGCCGAAGTGCTGGTGATCGGCGGTGGCGTGGTCGGCATCAATGCCGCGCGCATGGCGATGGGCCTGAACGCCCACGTCACCATCCTGGACCGTTCGCTGCCGCGCCTGAAGGCGCTCGATGAACTGTACGGCGATCGGCTTACCACCATCTACTCGACGCACGATGCGATCGAAGAGCGCCTGCCCGACGTGGACCTGGTGATCGGCGCGGTGCTGATCCCGGGCGCTGCGGCACCCAAGCTGATCTCCCGCGCGCAGCT
>JANXUD010000008.1 GCA_025352045.1 Gammaproteobacteria bacterium
CGGAAATGCAGTCTGGCTTCCTTGCACCACCGCATTGGCATCGCAGCACCGCGGCACCGCATGACAACCAGGAAACAGCAAAGCCAAAAGCTCAAGGCAAGAGCATCATTCGGCCGGGGTTGACGGGAAGCTCCTTACGGATTGTTAGGCCTCATTTTGCCAAACCAAATAGGAAGCGGCTTGAGCAAATGCTAGCGCGGAAACCACCACCATGGTCCAGAAGAACAAGAGCCTAGGGATGCGGTTGGAGCGCAAAGTGTTGGAACCGAGCCACGAGAGATAGAAGAGCGGATAGCCGAAAACAAAGACGCTGAGAGGCGGAAGAAGAACTGCAAGGCCTGTGGCCGGAGTGGGCCGAAACGTTCCAATCCTTTGCAGGTAGAGCAACTCCGCTGTAAACAAAAGCACGCTGGCCGCCACCGCGACAATAAGGAATGCCTTGTAGCGTCGGATGATCGCAGCGCCTGTCATGGGGCCTAACTATTGAGTTGAGCGGCGCCGCGGCGCCGGTGGGCTTTCACGATACACCTTGCCGGCGACCGCTTGAACGAACGGTTAGACACCAATGCCAGAGACACAATAGCGATTGCTTAAGCCTGCAAGAAAAATACTCGCCAAGCTACCCAAATGAAGAACAGGAGTACAACAACCAATAGGCCGAGTACCACGCGGGAAGCAGTCCGTAGCGAGGCGGTCTCGTCCAGGACGCACAGCCGTCCGAAACGGTGGACAAACGCGTTGAGCTTGAGACTTATAAATACAGCAACAAACACCATGAGTATCTTGCCGACGTCGTCGGGTGGCGCAAGCAATCTGCCGTTGGTAAGGATTTCTAACGACTTAGCGACGGACCGACCAAGCACAACAGAGAGTGCCGTAGATGCCAGAAGTAAGGTGATGAACTTTGCTCTTGTCGCACCGTCGACTACAAGTACTGTCCCGCAAGTTGGGCAAGCGGCCCTCCACCAAGGCGGCCCGAAGTACACCGCGCTCGTAAGGACTGAGTTGCCGCAACTTGGACAGATTTGCACGGTGACCGACTGGTGTCTAACTACTTGTAGACCCCAGAGTGGGGTGTAAGGCTGGATTTAATCCAGTCGACCTTCGCCAGTCAAGGGAAATCCTACACAGAATCAGGTTGTTGGGGGACTGCCGGGCGGCGGCGCGGTCGGCAGAGTGTGTGCATATCGGATGGGGAGAGATGATATGCACGGCGATCGCGAAATAGACGGCGAAAGTGGGGGTAGATCCGACGGCGAAACTGCGTCGCCGGAGCCGCGCCTGTTCGAGCAGGTTCGCGGCAGATTGCGGGTCAAACACTACAGTTTGCGCACGGAAAAGGCGTACCTGTTCTGGATACGTCGGTTTATCCTGGCCAATGGGAAGCGCCATCCCCGGGAGTTGGGCGGGATGGTGGTCGAGCGCTTTCTCACGGCCTTGGCGACCAAGCAGGGCGTTGCGCCCAGTACCCAGTCCCAGGCCCTGTCTGCGCTGCTCTTCCTCTACAAGGAAGTGCTCGGCATTCAATTGCCGTGGATGGAAACCGTGGTGCGGGCCAAACCCCGGCAGCGGATTCCTGTGGTGCTGTCGCGCGACGAAGTGGTCCGGGTCCTGCGGCAACTGTCCGGGCGGGAATGGCTGATGGCCAGCCTGCTCTATGGCACCGGGATGCGGCTGATGGAGTGCATGCGCCTGCGGATCAAGGATATTGATTTTGCCCGCAACGAGATTGTCCTCCGCGTACCCAAGGGCGGGCGCGATCGCCGGACGATGTTGCCGGCGTCGCTCAAGTCGGCGCTCGAGGTACAGCGCACGACAGCGCTGCAGGCGCACGCGCGCGACTTGGACGCGGGGTACGGCGAAACGCGCTTGCCCTATCGACTGGCCCGGAAGTATCCCAACGCCGGGCGCGAAGCGGGATGGCAATACCTGTTTCCGGCATCGCGTCGTGGCCTTGACCCATTGGACGGGAAGGAGCGCCGTTTCCATCTCCATGAGAAGGTCCTCCAGCGCGCCATGCACGAGGCAGTCCGCGCCGCCGGCATCGACAAACCGGCGAGTTGCCACACGCTGCGGCACAGCTTTGCGACTCACCTGCTGGAAGGCGGCTACGACATCCGCACCGTGCAAGAGTTGCTCGGCCACAAGGACGTCACGACGACGCAGATCTACACGCATGTGCTCAACCGCGGCGGGAACGGCGTGCTCAGCCCGCTGGATCGCATCATGGAGCCCGAAGCGGCAGCTGACTACCGCAGCGCGGGCGCGATCCTTGCTCGCCAGATGGCGTAGCCGGCGGGCGTCATGTGCAGCTGGTCGGCAATGTATAGCTCCGGGCGCGGGCGGCCGTCGGGGCCGAGCATCGGCGTGAACACATCGACGAAGCGCGCGCGCGGGTCCCGGGCGACCTCGGTGCGGAGCAGGGCATTGGTCGCGCGCATTTGTTCGACCAGTGCCCAGCGGCTGGGGCTGGGCTTGATCGACACGACGACGATGCGCGTCTTCGGCGAGTCGCGGTGCACGATTGCGGCGAAGGCCCGGTAGTCGGCCAGGATCTGCTGCGGCGAGGTGCCGGCATTGAGGTCGTTTTCGCCCGAATACAGCACGGCGATGCGCGGCTGGCGCGGGACCAGGATGCGCGGCGCTGCGCGCACGGCGTCGGCCATGGTCGAGCCGCCGAAGCCGCGATTGACGGCGTGCATGCCGGGGAAGTCGGCGGCCACGTCGGGCCACATCCGGATGCTGGAGCTGCCGATGAACACGACGCCGCCCGGTGCCGGCGGCAGCGCGCGATCGGCGGCCTCGAACGCGGCGATGTCGGCCTCGAACGGCCAGGGCACCGTGACCAACGCGGATGTGGGCGAGGATGTCCGCGCGGGTGTTGCCGCCGCGGCGGTAGGCGGTGCGACCGGGGCAACGGTCTCAACGCGGTGCACGGAGACGGCGCGGAACATGCCGGTCCTGGCATCGATCAGCGCGCCGAACAGCGCGTCGCCGTCCCAGCGCAGTTGCCACTGGCCGCCGGTCACCGGGCAGATCAGCTGCTGGCGCGACACTTCGAACGTGCAGGCGAGCTCGATCCCCATCGCTTCGTACTGGCCCGATACCAGCTTGTCCATGCCGACATGGAAGGCCTCGCCGGCCGGCGCGTCCTTGCGCACCCGATAGCGCACGGTCTCGTCGGTGCAGGCGGGCCGGTTGGTGGTGACGCAGAGCGAGCGGCCCTGCCACTCGCCGACCAACGCCGTGCTCGGCCCGTTCGGGCGCGTCGCGGTCGCGGCAGCGGGAAGGGCCGCGATGGCCGCCAAGGCGGCGGCGGCGAGTGTGGCGATCCTGGCGAGGCGGTTGGCGGCGCGGATCATCATCATGCGCAGGCTCCTTGCGTAATGCCCGGCCCGGGTGCCGGGGTGTGCGCCCGGTCGCGCCGGGCTCGTCTCCGCCCGCATCGTCAGCCCAGCGCCAGCGCCTGCGCGTGCTCGCGCGTGGCGGCGAACTCCAGGTCGGGCCAGCGCTCGATGGTCAGCTGCAGGTTCACCCGCGTCGGCGCCAGGTAGACCAACTCGCCGGCGGCGTCGACCGCCAGGTTGAGCGCGGCCTTTTCGCGGAATTCCTCCAGCTTCTTCGCCGGGCCTTTCACCCAGCGCGCGATCGATACCGCCACGGGTTCGAACGAGGAGTCCACGCTGTACTCGTCCTTCAGCCGGTAGGCGACTACGTCGAACTGCAGGGTGCCGACCGCGCCCAGGATCAGGTCGTTGCTCATCAGCGGGCGGAAGAACTGCGTGGCGCCTTCCTCGCTGAGCTGGGCCAGGCCCTTCTGCAGCTGCTTGAGCTTGAGCGGATCGCGCAGGCGCGCGCGGCGGAACAGTTCGGGCGCGAAGTTCGGGATCCCGGTGAAGGCCAGCGGTTCACCGGATGTGAACGAATCTCCAATCGAGATCGTCCCGTGGTTATGCAAGCCGATCACATCGCCCGGATACGCGGTCTCGACGTGCTCGCGGTCGCTGGCCATGAAGGTCAGGGCGTTGGCGAGCTTCTGCTCCTTGCCGCTGCGCACGTGGAAGGCCTTCATGCCGGCCTCGAACTTGCCCGAACACACGCGCAGGAAGGCGACGCGGTCCCGGTGCATGGGGTCCATGTTCGCCTGGATCTTGAACACGAAGCCGCTGAAGGCGTCTTCCTCCGGCGCGATCTCGCGCGAAGTGGTGGCGCGCGGGCGCGGTGGCGGGGCATGTTCGACGAAGAAGTCGAGCATCAACTGCACGCCGAAGTTGTTGACCGCCGAGCCGAAGAACACCGGCGTCTGCCTGCCCGCCAGGTAGTCGGCCTGCGAGAACGCATGCGAGGCGCCCTCGACCAGTTCCAGTTCCTCGCGCAACTCGCGCAGCATGTCGGCGCCGATGCGGGCCTCCAGCCGGGGATCGTCGAGCGACTGGAAGATAGTCGAATCCTGGCGGGTGAAGTTGCGCCCCGGCTCGAACAAATGCACTTCGCCGGTCAGCAGGTGCACCACGCCCTTCAGCCGCGAACCCATGCCGACCGGCCACAGGACCGGCGCGCACTGGATGCCCAGCACGCTCTCGACCTCGTCCAACAGGTCGATTGGCGAGCGGCCTTCGCGGTCGAGCTTGTTGATGAAGGTCATGATCGGCGTGTCGCGCAGCCGGCAGACGTCCATCAGCTTGATGGTGCGTTCCTCCACGCCCTTGGCGCAGTCGATCACCATCAGCGCGCTGTCCACGGCGGTCAGCACGCGGTAGGTGTCCTCGCTGAAGTCCGCATGGCCCGGCGTGTCGAGCAGGTTGATGATGCGGCCCTCGTAGGGGAACTGCATCACGCTGGAGGTGACGGAAATGCCGCGTTCCTTCTCCATCGCCATCCAGTCGGAGGTGGCGTGGCGGGCGGCCTTGCGCGACTTCACCGACCCGGCCATCTGGATCGCGCCGCCGAACAGCAGCAGCTTTTCGGTCAGCGTGGTCTTGCCGGCGTCGGGATGGGAGACGATCGCAAAGGTGCGTCGGCGATGGGTTTCGCGCAAGTGGTCGGACATAAGCCGCGGATTTTACCCTGTGGGAGCGGCTTCAGCCGCGATCGCCAGCCAATCGCGGCTGGAGCCGCTCCCACTATTTGCCGGGCAGGGGCAGGAAACCGGAGCCGCCGACCATCCGGAACGGGATCGACACCAGGCGCATGCCGCGATTGACCTGCACCGCGAAATGCAGGTGCGGCCCGCTGGAGTAGCCGGTGTTGCCGCTCACCCCGATCTGCTGGCCGACGCCGACCCGCTCGCCGACGCGCACGTACACGCCGTTTTCCTTCAGGTGCGCGTAAACGCCCATGGTCCCGTCCTCGTGCAGAATGCGGATCAGGTTGGCGCGGTCGGCGAACCTGGCCTTGTTGAGCCCGTTGCGGTCGAACGCGGATTCCACCTGCATCACCACGCCGCTGCGTGCCGCCAGCACCGGCGTGCCCTCGTCCACCACCAGGTCCACGGCGTACTTGTTCTGCTCGTCGGTGTGCGAGAAGCCGCCATGGAAGCCCTGGCCCAGGTGCCAGCCGCTCTTCTCGTCCACGGGCAGGGCGTAGGCGACGTCCTCGGGCATGGCGCTGGGATCGCCCGGCATCGCCGTCATGCCGACGCTGTAGCTGGCCACGGCACTGCCGGCGGCCTCGATCCGGCTGATCAGTACGCGTTGGCTGGCCGGGAGCAACTGGCGCAGGGGCAGGGACGGGTTGGCCAGGACGTTGGACGATTCGGTCAGGGCGATGTCGACTTCCAGCGGGCCGCCGAGTCGGTTGCTCACATAGACCTCGGAGCTGTCGCCGTCGCGGACGATCTCGAGGTCGGCGAGCGAGGCGGGGTCGGCGGGCGGCTCGGCCAGCTTGAGCGGTTGCGCCTGCGGGCTGCCGCCGTGGTCGCTGTAGTGGACGTTGCCGTCTTTGTCCACCCAGCGATAGACGCTGTTGGCCGGCGCGGCGGGGCCGGCATGGAGCAGGGCCAGGCCGGCCAGCAGGGGCAGGGCGAGGAAAATCCGGAGGCTGCGGGGGGGCATGTCCCGATTGTGCTTGCTGCCGGTCCACGGCGGAACCCTTGGAACTGCGGGCGGAGTTACATATCGCTTCATCGCGATAAAGGTGTTGACTATAGGAAACGACCTGGCTACAGTGGCCTCGAACCTCCCATCAAGACCGGCAGAGGGAAAGGCCCGATGACGCCGGGGCAACCTGCAGTTCCGCCCCACGGCGGACCCGCAAGGTGCCAATTCCTGCGGAAGGGCCCCTGCGCGGCGCATCGCGAACGCAACGGGGCCCGCCGGCAGATGGGGTGTGCGACGCGGCCCGGCCGCGCCTGCCGCCGCATCGTCGTCGCTCTGCAGGCATTCGATGGACCGCCATCCGATGACCCCAGGAGCCCGCCGCCGATGTCAGCCCCGTCCGCCAGCACCCGCCCAACGCCGTCCCCCGCCTGGCTTCCCTCTGCAGCCCGTATTCCCGGCCTTGCGCGCGCCGACCGCGGGACGCTGGAGCTGGGCGTCGAGCTGCGCCACGCCGGCGCGCGCCGGGTCCGCCTGCACTGGGAATGGCAGGGTGCGGACGGCGCGCCCTGGGTGCTGGTGGCCGGCGGGATTTCCGCGGGCCGGCATCCTGCATCGAGCGCCGACGCGCCGGAGCCGGGCTGGTGGGAAGCGCAGGTCGGACCGGGCCGTGCGATCGACACCGGTCGCTGTCGCGTGCTGGCGGTGGACTGGCTGGGCGCCGACGGCGCGCTCGACGCGCCCATCGACAGCGCCGACCAGGCCGATGCGATTGCGCGCCTGTTGGCGCACCTGCGGATCGAGCGGCTCGCGGCCTTCGTCGGGTGTTCCTACGGCGCGATGGTCGGCCTGCAGTTCGCGGCCCGGCATGGTGAGCGCCTGGCCTGCCTGGTGGCGATCAGTGGCGGCGACCGCGCGCATCCCTATGCCAGCGCCTGGCGCGGCCTGCAGCGGCGCATCGCGCGGCTCGGTCGCGACGAGGGCGCCAGCCGCGAGGGGCTGTCGCTGGCACGGCAGCTGGCCATGCTCAGCTACCGCACGCCGCAGGAATTCGCCGAGCGCTTTGGCGCCGGCACGCGGTTGCATGACAGCGCGACGCATGACAGTGCGCCGCATTGCAAGCACGCGCGTGGCGACGCCGACGATTACCTGGCCACCTGCGGCGACCGCTACGTCGCGCGCACCACCAGCACGGCCTTCCTGCGCCTGTCCGAGTCCATCGACCTGCACGTGGTGGATCCGCGCGCAGTGCGCACGTCCACCACCTTGGTCGCGGTGTCGGAAGACCAGCTGGTGCCGGTGCAGGACCTGGCCGCCCTGGCCGAAGCGCTGCCCGCGCTGCGCAAGCTCAAGATCCTGCGCTCGCGCTATGGCCACGACGCCTTCCTGAAAGAAGAGTCGGCGATCGCGGCCATCCTGGGCGACGCGCTGCGCGAGGCCCTGGCATGAGCGGCCTGTCGCCCGCCACCCGCGCGGTCCGCGCCGGCATCGACTGCGATACCGCGCACGGCGCGGTGGTGCCGCCGATCGTGCTGTCGAGCAATTTCAGCTTCGAGGGCTTCGACCAGAAGCGGCGCTACGACTACACCCGCAGCGGCAATCCGACCCGCGACCAATTCGCCACCGCGCTCGCCGACCTCGAAGGCGGCGCGGGCGGCGTCGTCACCAGTTCCGGCATGTCCGCGATCACCCTGGTACTCGCATTGCTAGAGCCCACGGACCTGCTGGTTGTCCCGCACGACTGCTACGGCGGCAGCTGGCGCCTGTTCGATGCGCTGGCGCGCAAGGGCCAGTTCCGGCTGCGCACGGTGGACTTCAGCGACCCGCGCGCGCTCGCCGACGCGCTGCTGCAGGCGCCGCGCCTGGTCTGGGTGGAGACGCCTTCGAACCCGCTGCTGCGCATTACCGACATCCGTTTCGTCGCCGAGGCCGCGCACCGCGCCGGCGCCCTGGTGCTGGTGGACAACACCTTCCTGTCGCCCGCCCTGCAGCAGCCGCTCGCGCTGGGCGCCGACCTGGTGTTGCACTCGACCACCAAGTACATCAACGGCCACAGCGACGTGGTCGGCGGCGCGGTCATCGCCCGCGATCCGGCGCTGGTGGAAACGCTCACCTGGTGGGCGAACGCGCTCGGGCTGACCGGCAGTCCCTTCGACAGCTTCCTGGCCTTGCGCGGCCTGCGCACGCTCGATGCGCGCCTGCGGGTGCACCAGGAAAACGCCGGCGCCCTGGTGGCCCTGCTGGCCGCGCATCCGGCCGTGTCGGCGCTGCACTACCCGGGCCTGGCCTCGCACCCCGGCCACGCGCTGGCGGCGCGGCAGCAGTCCGGATTCGGCGCGATGCTCTCGTTCGAACTGCGCGGCGGGGTGCCGGCCGTGCGCGACTTCCTGGACGGACTGCGCTGCCACACCCTGGCCGAGTCGCTGGGCGGCGTGGAAAGCCTGGTCGCGCACCCGGCGACGATGACCCACGCGGCGATGTCGGCGCAGGCGCGCGCGGCGGCCGGCATCGGCGACGGCCTGCTGCGGCTGTCGGTGGGCATCGAAGGCCTCGACGATCTGGTCGCCGATCTGCGCGACGCCCTCGACCGCGCCTCGAAACGTGGTCAGGGTGGGTTTTCCGGCGACGCCGGGCCACGCGCGCGGGTCACGGCGGAAAATTCACTCTGACCCGATCTTGTGGCGCTGCAGTTGCGCGACGGTCGCGTTGGCCGATGACGGGCGGGCGAAGTAGGATTCGATCGGCTCCGGCCGGTGGATGCCGAAGCCCTGCGCCATGTCCACGCCAAGCGCGCGCAGCGAGGCAAAGATCGCGTCGTTCTCGGTGTGCTCGGCGATGGTCTGCTTGTTCAGCACATGGGCGATGTCGGTGATCGAGCGGATCACCGCCATCGACAGCGAGGACGATTCCAGGTCGCGCACGAAGCTGCCGTCGATCTTGAAGTAGTCCACGTCCAGCTGGCGCAGGTAGTTGAACGAACAGAAGCCGGTGCCGAAATCATCCAGCGCGAACGCGCAGCCGAGCGAGCGCATCCGGGTGATCAGGCCCTGCGCGCGCGACAGGTCGCGCACGGCGCTGGTCTCGGTCACCTCGAAACAGACCTTGAACGCCGGCAGCTTGCCGTTGCGCACGCGGTGGTAGAGGAAGGTGGCGAAGCCCTCGTCCACCAGCGAGGCCGCGGTCAGGTTGATCGCGCAGGTGTGCACCTGCGCCGCGGCATCGGGCCGCGCCTCCAGCCAGCCCAGCGCCAGGTTGACCACGTGCCGGTCCAGCGCAACGCCCAGCTGGAAACGCTCGGCCGCAGGGATGAAGTGGTCCGGCGCCAAGCGTTCGCCGGTCTGCGGGTCGCGCATGCGCAGCAGCACTTCGAAGTGCCGGCCCTCCACCGGGTGGTCGCCCAGCGGGGCGATCGACTGGCAGTCGAGCTCGAACAGGTTGCGGTCGATCGCCTCGCGGATGCGCAGCGCCCAGTGCATGGCCTGGGTGCGCTCGTGCATCTCGCCCGGCTCCTGCGAGGCGGGCACCACCCGGTTGCCGCCCAGTTCCTTGGCCGTGAAGCAGGCCGCGTCGGCCAGCGACAGCAGGCGCGCGTAGTCGATCTCCCCGCGCTTGAAGGTAACCAGGCCGATGCTGACGGTGATGTTGAGCACGTGGTTCTGCCAGCCCACGCGATAGTTCTCGACCGCGCGTTGCAGGTGCTGCAGGCGCAGTTCCATCGTGTCGGCCGCGCCCGCCAGCAACAGCGCGAACTCGTCGCCGCCGATCCGGAACAACTGGTCGCCCTCGCGCAGCCGCGCCTTCAGCAGGGACGCGATGCCGTGGATCAGGGCGTCGCCGGCAGCGTGGCTGGCGGTATCGTTGATCAGGGTGAAGTGGTCCAGGTCCAGGTAGGCCAGCGCATTGCCCGGCCCCTGGCCGGCCAGCGCGCGCTGCACGGCTTCCTCGAAGGCGGCGCGGTTGGGCAGGTTGGTGGCGGCATCGGTGGTGGCGCGGCGCAGCACCTTGCGCGTGGCCATGCGCTGCTCATTGAGCGAGGCCACGAGCACGAGCGGAATCGTGCCGAACAGGCTCATGAAGCCCAGCAACAAGGCGGAGTCCAGGCTGCCCGTGGGCGCCTCGAAGCCGGCCAGGCCCAGTCCCGTGAGCGTGGTCAGGAACAGCACGGTCACCGCGGTGCCGAGGGCGGTCCAGGTCGGTTCGAAGCGCAGCGCGCTCCACACCAGCAGGGTCAGCGGCAGGGCGACCATGCCCAGCGCGTACACGCCCTTCTGGGAACCGCCCCAGTAGACGAAGCCCAGGGCGAGCGCCATCGCGAGCACCCACAGGGCCTTGGTGCGCTGGTCGGAATAGTCGCCGGCGACCGGCAGGTCGGGATTGGTCGAGCCGCCCGGCGCCAGCAGGAGCAGGAAGCTGGGGGTGATGCAGATGATGCCCAGCAGGTCGCCAAAGGCCCACTTCGACAGCGCGGGCCAGAAGGCCGACGGCGCGATCATCTGCGAGTACACCAGCCCCGCCGTGCCGATCGCGCCCGACACCACCACCATCGCCAGGCCGCCGCGCAGCATGCCGAAGCCGCTCGACACGCGCACCCGCGGCACGACGCCGCTGGCGTTCACCGCGTAGCCGCCGGCCAGAGGACCGAGGAAATTGGCCAGCACCGAAAACGGCAGGAAGGCCAGCGGCACCTTGACGAAGGTCAGGTGGGCGATCAGCACGGCGACCGGGATGAACAGGGCCTGCCGCCAGCCATAGCGCAGCACGGCCCCGAAGGCGATGCCTGCGGACGGCCAGAACAAGGTCACCTGCGCGGGACCGCCGATGAAGGCGGTCGCGTACCAGGTGCCAAGCAGGTACAGGCCTGTGAGCAGGATGAAGCGCAACATCGTGCGTCCCCCTTGTCCTGCAGTTATGCCGCCCGGCGCGCCCGGGCGCAAGGGACAAGCGCCCCATGCCGGCGGGAGCGTGACGCCCGGCTCAACATTCGATGACGTTGACCGCCAGGCCGCCGCGCGAGGTTTCCTTGTACTTCTCCTGCATGTCGCGGCCCGTGTCCCGCATGGTCTTGATCACCTTGTCCAGCGACACATGGTGGGTGCCGTCCCCGCGCAATGCCATCCGGGACGCGTTGATCGCCTTGACCGCGCCCATGGCGTTGCGCTCGATGCAGGGGATCTGCACCAGGCCGCCGATCGGGTCGCAGGTCAGGCCCAGGTTGTGCTCCATGCCGATCTCGGCGGCATTCTCGACCTGGCCCAGGCTGCCGCCCATCGCCGCCGTCAGCGCGCCGGCGGCCATCGAGCAGGCCACGCCGACCTCGCCCTGGCAGCCGACCTCGGCGCCGGAGATGGACGCGTTTTCCTTGTACAGGATGCCGATCGCCCCGGCGGTGAGCAGGAAGTCCACCACGCCCTGCTCGCTCGCGTTCGGGGTGAAGCGGTCGTAGTAATGCAGCACCGCCGGGATGATGCCGGCCGCGCCATTGGTCGGAGCAGTCACCACGCGGCCACCGGCGGCGTTTTCCTCGTTGACCGCCAGCGCGTACAGGTTGACCCAGTCCAGCACGGTGAGCGGATCCTTCATCGCCGCCTCGGGCCGCGCCGACAGGTCATTGAACAGGGCCGGCGCGCGGCGCACCACTTTCAGGCCGCCGGGCAGCACGCCGGTCTCGCGGATGCCGCGGGCCACGCACTCCTGCATCGCGCGCCAGATCTCGAGCAGGCCGGCCCGCGTCTCGTCCGCGCTGCGCCAGACGGTCTCGTTGGCCAGCATCAGCTCGGCAACGCTGAGCTTGTTCGCCGCGCACAGCGCGATCAGCTCGTTGCCGCTGTGGAAGGCGTAGGGCAGGGGCGTTGTGTCGGCGACGATGCGGTCGGACGCGGCCTCGTCCTGGTTGACCACGAAGCCGCCGCCGACCGAGTAGTAGTCGCGCTGCGCGATTACCGCGCCGTCGGCGTCGTAGGCGATGTAGCGCATGCCATTGGTGTGGAAGGGCAGCTTCTGCCGCTTGTTGAACACCAGGTCGGTCTTCTCGTCGAAGCCGATCCCGTGCGTCCCGTTCACGCGCAGGCGCTTGTCGCCACGCACCCGCGCCAGCGTGGCCGGAATCGCGTCGGGATCGATGGCATTGGGCCAGTGGCCTTCCAGGCCCATGATCACGGCCTTGTCGGTACCGTGGCCGCGGCCGGTCATGGCCAGCGAGCCGAACAGCTCCACGCGCACCCGCGCGCACCGGTCCAGCGTGCCTTCCTCCACCAGCCAGCGCGCGACGAAGCGCGCCGCGGCGCGCATCGGGCCCACCGTGTGCGAGGATGACGGACCGATGCCGATCTTGAACAGGTCGAAGACGCTGACAGCCATGGATGCTCACTCGGGGGGACGGGGACATTCTATCCTCCTGCCCTGGTCTATCCTTGGCCCATGCGCCTGACCCTGTTCCAGCGTGACGACTGCCCGCTGTGCGACGCCGCCGATGCGGTGCTGGCGGCCGCCGGCGTGCCCGACTTCGACCCGCTGTGGATCGACGGCGACCTGGCCATGGAGGCCATCTACGGCACGCGCGTCCCCGTCCTGCGCAGAGAAGACACCGGCGCCGAACTCGAGTGGCCATTCAATACCGAAGCCGTAATGGCCTTCCTCGCCTGAACCAAAAGCGAAACCTCCGTTTTGCTTATCTCGAGATGAGCAGCAGCCGCGTCGTGACCTGCACGTCGTTCGGCAGCACGGATGTGTCCGCCCAGTCGCCGGTGCCGACCTGGAAGTCCAGGCGATGCACGGTCGCAGTGCCGGTCAACACCGGGTTCGCGCCGCCGGTCCAGGTGAACGCCAGGGGCACGGCCTTGGCAACGCCATTCAGGCTGAGCACACCGTCGGCCACGAAGCGGCCCTGGCCGAGCGCGCGGAATTTCGTCGCGACGTAGCGCGCCTGCGCCTGCTTGTGCACGTTGAAGAAGTCCGCGCCGCGCAGGCCGTCGTCGCGCTCGGAGTTCTGCGAATCCACGCTGGCCAGGTCGATGCTCACGTCGAAGCGCGCGCCCGCCAGCTGCGCCGGATCGAAGTGCAGCAGCGGCGTGAACGACTTGAAGCGGCCGCTGAACTTCTCGCCCTGGAACACGCTGGCGAAGCCGAGCGTCGAGCCCGGGCGCGCCTTCCAGTCGGCGCCGCGCGCCGTCGCCTTGGCGGCTGGGGCAGCGGCAGCGGCGGGCGGCGCCACGGGTGCCGCCGCGAATGCCGCCGCGGAGGCGAGCATCGCAAAGCCCAGCACGAGCATGGGCGTCACACGGATCGCAACAGTGTTCATGGCGTGCTTCCTCTGGGGGCGTGTCGCCCCGGCAACATGCGGACCAGGGTGCGGTCGCGCCAGACATAATGGTGGCCCAGCGCTGCCGCGGCGTGCACGGCGACCAGGCCGCAGAGCACGTAGAACAGCAGCTGGTGGATGTCCTTGGCCTGGTGCTTGAGCGCCAGGTTGGTGGCGACCAGCGCCGGCACGTTGAACAGGCGGAAATACTGCAGCGCGAAGCCCGACGTGGAGTTGTACCACCAGCCGGAGAACGGCACGAGCAGCAGCAGCAGGTACAGGCCGCCATGGGTGATCCGCGCGATCGCTTCCTGCCAGGCGGGCGCGCCGGCCAGTGGCGGCGGCACCTTGGCGACCAGCCGCCAGGCGAGACGGATGACGGTCAGGGCGATCACGGTCAGGCCCAGGCTCTTGTGCACGGCATACACCTGCAGCTTGGTGAGGCCGTTCGGCAGGTCGTCCATGAACAGCCCGATCAGCGCGGCGACCAGCACGACGAGGAAGCTCAGCCAGTGCAGGCCGATGCTGGCGCCGCCCCAGCGGCTGTCGTCAATGCTGGCTGCCATCGGCCTGCGCGTCCTTGGCGTCCGGCGCGTCCTTGGCGGCGCTGCCCGCGAGCAGCGCCTCGGTCTCGATCACCAGCGTGACCGCGTCGCCGACCAGGTGTTCCCAATGGTCCATGCCGAAGGCCTTGCGGCTCAGCGTGCCCTTTGCGGAAAAACCGGCCGTGCGATGCAGGGTCAGCGGGTGGCGCTTGAGCGCATTGAGGTCCACCTCCAGCACCAGCGGCGCGGTGACGCCGTGCAGGGTGAGGTCGCCGGTGACGCGCGCATGGTTGCCCTGGCCATGCTCGACCTTGGTGGAAACGAAGCGCGCGACCGGGAACTTCCTGGCATCGAAAAAGGTGCCGTCGAGGATCTTGCCCTGCCAGTCGGTATCGCCCAGGTCGAGCGTGGCGATCGGCACCTCGATCGTGACGTGCGCAGTGGACCAGTCGTCGGCGTCGAAATCGAGCGTGCCGCTGGCCTTGGAAAAGGTGCCGACCGGGTTGGAAAAGCCGGCATGGCTGACCTGGAAGGCGATGCGCGTATGCACCGGATCCAGCCGATAGTGGCGCAGCTCGGCGTGGGCGGGCGCGGCCAAGGCCAGGCAGAACAACGCCAGCCCCAGGTACGGCCGGCAAAGCAGCGCCGGGTGGACAACACGGCGGTGATCCGGGGGGCGGGCGGGGGTCATGTCCGGAATTCTATCCGCGTCACGTGAATGGCAGGTGCTTGGCCGGCAAACGCAGCGCTGCGAGGCTGCGGTCCGGGACACTGCTTGGGGAAGCAGGCATGCGCAAAGCCGTCCGGGGCCTGATCGGGCTCCCAGTGGGGTTGTTTGCACTGTTCCTGGCCTCGGCCGCGGCGGCCACGCCGGAAACCCCGCAATTCCGCCCGGTCGGGGTGGCCGACGGCCTGCCCTCCAGCACGGTCGCGGCCCTGGCCCTGGATCGCGACGGCTTCCTGTGGATCGGCACCCGGGACGGCCTGGCCCGCTACGACGGCGTCGGCTACCGCATCTACCGCCACGTTCCCGGCGACCCGGCATCCCTGCCGGGCAATTCGGTGCAGGCCCTGTACGTGGATGCGCGCAACCGCCTGTGGGTCGGCGTGGAGAGCGAGGGCCTGGCGGTGCTCGACGGCGATCGCGCCGGCTTCCGGCACATCTCGCAGAAGAACCAGCCGCTACTGCGCAGCGACGACGTCTGGGCGATCACCGGCACCCGCGACGGGCAAGTCTGGTTCGGCACTTATGGCGGCGGCCTGTATCGGCTGGATGCGGCCGATCGCTGGACGCGCTACCTGCCCGATGCCGCGAGGCCCGCCAGCCTGCCGGCCGCCGACGTGCCCGCGCTGGCCGTGGATTCCGCAGGCACGCTCTGGGTGGGCACGACCCATGGCCTGGCACGCTGGACCGGGCATGGCTTCGAGACCATCGCGCCCGGGCGGCTCTCGGGCGAGGAGGTCGACAGCCTGTCCGCCGATCGCGACGGCAGCCTGTGGATCGGAACCAGCGCCGGCCTCGACCATCGCCTGGCGGACGGCCGCATCGAGCGTCCGGCCTGGGTGGCGTCCTTGCCCGATCCGGTGGTGATGACGGTGCTCGCCGATCGCGAGGGCACCCGCTGGTTCGGCACGCGCAAGGGCCTGGCCGGCATGCGAGACGGCAAGCTCGACACGCTGTCGTCCTATCCGGCGACCGCGCGGGCGCTGTTCGCCAGCCTCGAGGACCGCGACGGCGGCCTGTGGTTCGGCACCCAGACCAGCGGACTGCTGCGGCTGCCGCCGGGCTGGCGCAACTTCGCCGTGTTCGGGCGCGACGACGGGCCGGGCAAGTTGTCCGGGGTGCCGGTGCGCGGCATGGCGCCGACCCGCGATGGTCGCGTCTGGCTGGTCGGCAGCAGCAGCGTGGTGGACCGGCTGGATCCGGTGAGCGGGCGAATCGAGGCGGTGTTCGACGTCGCGTCGGCGATCCCGAATGCCCGGCTCTGGTCCGTGCTCGAACGCAGCGATGGCAGCCTGTGGCTGGGACACGCGCGCGGATTGAGCCGCTACCAGCCGCGCACCCGCAGCTGGACGCATTGGCACATCGGCGAGGGCGCCGATCCGCTGTTGCCCGGCCCGGTGCAGATGCTGGCGCTGACCGAGGACGGCCTGCTCTGGCTCGCGTCCTACGGCGGCGGCGTGCAGGCCCGCGACAGTGACGGCCACATCGTCTTCAGCCTGGCCGCGGGCGATGGCCGCGGCGTGGATTCGCCGGACCAGGAACAGATGACCGTCGGCCCCGACGGCCTGGTCTGGCTGGCCGGGCCGAAGGGACTACGGCGCTGGAATGCCGACACCGAGCGCTTCGACCAGATCGCCGGTGCGCCGGACGAACACGTGTTTGGCTTCGCCTTCGTGCCGCCCGACACGCTCTGGCTGCATCGCATGGGCGCGCTCGAGGCCTGGCACTGGAACGGCAATGCACTCGCGCGGTTCCGCTCGATCGGCGCGCGCGAGGGCCTGCCCGCGGTGGAGTCGGGCGGCATGTTCGCCGACCGCGGCGGCGCGTTGTGGCTGCCGACCGCGCGTGGCCTGCTGCGCTACGACCCCCTGGGCGAACGCCTGCGCATGTTCGGCGTGCGCGATGGCCTGCCCAGCCAGGAGTTCCTGCTGCAGCCGCCCGTGGTATTGCCGCAGGGCCTGGGCCTGGCCAGCAGCAATGCCGGCGTGGTGCTGTTCGACCCGGCGCGGATCCGCCCGGGTGGCGCGGCGTCGCGGCTGGTGCTCGATGCCCTCAGCTTCCGTCGCGGCGAGCGCACGCTCAACCTGGCACCGGGCACGGCAACGCTCACGCTTGGCCCCGGTGACCGCGACCTGCACGTGGGCGCGCGCCTGCTCAGCTTTGCCGACGCGGCGGCGCACCGCTACCGTTTCTTCCTGCACGGTTATGACACGCGCTGGGTGGATGTCGGCGCCAGCGGTCAGCGCGATTTCTCGCAACTGCCACCGGGCAGCTTCCGCATGGAGATCACCGCCGGCAACGCGGATGGCGCCTGGTCGGTGCCGGTCTCGTTCGCATTGCGCGTGCTGGCGCCCTGGTGGCAGCGGCCCTGGGCGATCGCCCTGTGGGTCGGCAGCGCATTTGGCCTGGCGTGGATCATGGCGCGCGCCTATCGCGCCCGGCTGCGCGAGCGCACCGCGTTGCAGTTGCGCGAACAGCAGCGGCGCATCAGTGACCAGGGCTCCGAAGCAAAGAGCCGGTTCCTGGCCACGCTCGGCCACGAAATCCGCACGCCGATGACCGGCGTGCTCGGCATGGCCGAACTGCTGCAGGGTTCTGAGCTGGCGCCACGGCAACGCGGCCAGGTCGAGGCGATCCGGCGCGCGGGCGACCACCTGCTGCGCCTGGTCAATGATGCGCTCGACCTGGCGCGCATCGAGGCGGGCAAGCTCGTCCTCGAGGACGCCGCCTTCGACCTGCATTCCCTGCTCGACGACACCGCGGCGCTGCTGCGCCCGCTGGCCGAAGCCAAGGGCCTGGCTTTCACCCTGCAACGCGCGCCGGGCACGCCGCGCGCCCTGCGCGGCGACGCGGGGCGGGTGCGGCAGATCCTGTTCAACCTGGGCAGCAATGCCATCAAGTTCACCGATCGCGGCGAAGTCGCGCTGCGCAGTGCCGCGACACCCGCCGGCTTGTTGCTGGAAATCGCCGACACCGGCCCGGGCCTCGACGCAGCCCAGCAGGCGCGACTGTTCCAGCGCTTCGAGCAGCTCGATGTCGCGGCGGACCGCCGGCGCCAGGGCAGCGGACTGGGACTGGCGATCTGCAACGAACTGGCGACGGCGATGGGCGGCCGGATCGAACTGCAGAGCCAGCCCGGACAGGGCACCACGCTGCGCGTGCTGCTGCCCTTGCCGGTGGCCGACCTGCCGGCACTGGCGCGCGGCGCGCCGCAGCGCCGGCGCCTGCGCGCGATGGATGGCCTGGACATCCTCGTGGTGGAAGACGACCCGACCGTGGCCGAAGTCGTGACCGGCCTGCTCGAGGCGCTGGGCCATCGCACGGCGCACGCAGCGCATGGCCTGGCCGCGCTGACCGAGATCGCCGGCTCGCGCTACGACCTGGCCTTCGTGGACCTCGATCTTCCCGGGCTGGATGGCTTTGAACTCGCGCGGATCCTGCGGCGCCAAGGCAATGCGCTGGCCCTGGTCGCGCTGACCGCCCGCGCCGATGCCCAGGCGGAGCCACTCGCGTACGCGGCCGGCATGCACGGCTTCCTGCGCAAGCCGGTCACCAGCCAGCTATTGCAGGCCTGCATCGACCGGACCATGACCGCCCGGCGCGCCTCCATCAGCGGCGAACAGAAAACGGGGTCGGAGTAGCTATCCCGCGGTTGTTCAGCGGAGGCTGTGTGCGTGGACCGCGTCGACCAGCACGCGTACATGCTCCGGATCCATGTCCGGCGACAGCCCATGCCCGAGGTTGAAGACATGGCCCTCGCGTGAGCCGCCGTTCGCGGCAGCGTACTCGTCCAGCGTGCGCGCGACTTCGCGTGTGATTGCTTCCGGGCTCGCATACAGGGTGGCGGGATCGAGGTTGCCTTGCAGCGCAATGTGCTTCGGCACGCGCCTGCGCGCTTCGCCCAGACCGATGGTCCAATCGACTCCCAACGCCTCGACGTCCTGCGCCAGTTCCTCGAGATAGGGATCGTTGCCCTTGCCGAACACGATCAGCGGCGTGCGATCGTCGCCCGTGCCGCGCTCGAGCTCGCGCGCGATGCGCTGCAGGTAGGGCAGGGAGAATTCTCGGTAATGCGCGGGTGCCAGCGCGCCGCCCCAGGTATCGAACACCTGCAGCGCCTGCGCGCCCGCGGCGCGTTGCGCCGAGAGGTAGGCAATCACCGACGCGGTGACCACTGACAACAACTGGTGCAGAAGCGCGGGCTCGGACAGCGCCATCGCCTTGATCCGGCCGAAGTTGTCGCTGCCGCCGCCTTCCACCATGTAGCAGGCCAGGGTCCACGGGCTGCCGGAAAAACCGATCAGCGGCACACGGCCGCCGAGCTCGCGCCGGATCAGGCGCAGCGCGGCCATCACGTAGCGCAGCTCGCCTTCCATGTCCGGCACGCCCAGGCGCGCAATGTCGGCGGCGGTGCGCACCGGCCGCGCGAAGCGCGGGCCTTCGCCTTCCGCGAACGTCAGGCCCAGTCCCATCGCATCGGGGATGGTGAGGATGTCCGAGAACAGGATCGCCGCGTCGAGATCGAAGCGCGCCAGCGGCTGCAACGTGACTTCGCAGGCCAGCTCCGGGTTGGTCGCCAGCGCCATGAAGCTGCCGGCCTTGGCGCGGGTGGCGCGGTACTCGGGCAGGTAGCGGCCGGCCTGGCGCATCAGCCAGACCGGGGTGGCATCCACCGGTTGGCCGCGCAATGCGCGCAGGAAGCGGTCGTTGGTGGGGGGCATCGGAAGTCCTTTTCCTACTGCGGCGCGTTGGCGCCCTGGGCGAACATGACCTGGAAGCCGCGCTTGATCTGCGCGTCGCGCGCCCGTTCGAAGGCGGCCAGCGCGGCATCCTGCTGCAGGAACTGTTCCTTCTTCAGCGTCGCCTTGCCGCCGGTCTGGCCGGCTTCGCGCAACAGCAGCCAGCCGCCCAGCATGTCCTGTTGCAGGCTGAGCTGGACGTACTTGGGATTTTCGCCGGCAAGCGGGCGTTGCTGCAGCAGGAGGCGCATGGAACCGCCATTGTATCCCGGCACTGCACCGCGCTTGGACCTGTACGCGTGACGGCTCGGCCGCCGCCTAGGTCCGTGGCCTCCGCCTCAGCCGGTGGCGTCGGCCAGGGCCTCGCGGATCCGCGCTTCGGGCACGTCGCTGCGCACCTCGGCCGCACCCAGGCCGCGCCACAGGATCAGGCGCAGGGCGCCGGACACGGCTTTCTTGTCCAGCCGCATGCGCGCCAGCAGGGCGTCGGCATCCAGGCCGGCGGGAACCTCGGTCGGCAGGCAGAGCGCCTCGAGCAGGCGGCGCAGGCGGTCGGCATCGGCCTCGGGCGCCAGGCCCAGCCGCGCCGACAGCCGCGCGGCCAGCAGCATGCCCACGGCCACGGCTTCGCCATGCAGCAGGCCGCCATAGCCCTGCTCGGCTTCGATCGCGTGGCCGAAGCTGTGGCCGAAATTCAGCAGCATGCGTTCGCCCTGCTCGGTCTCGTCGCGGGCCACGATCGCCGCCTTGTGCGCGCAGCTGCGCGCGATCGCCTGTTCGAGCGCCGTCGGGTCGCGCACCAGCAGGGCGGCCGACTGCGCCTCGATCCAGGCAAAGAAGCCCGGGTCGGCGATGGCGCCGTACTTCAGCACTTCCGCCAGCCCGGCGCGCAGTTCGCGGTCGGGCAGGGTGCGCAGGGTGTCGGTGTCGGCGATCACCGCCGCCGGTTGGTGGAAGGCGCCGACCAGGTTCTTGCCCGCGGGCAGGTCCACGGCGGTCTTGCCGCCGACGCTGCTGTCCACCATCGCCAGCAGGGTGGTCGGCAATTGCACCAGGCGGATGCCGCGCATCCAGCAGGCCGCCGCGAAGCCGGCCAGGTCGCCGACCACGCCGCCGCCCAGGGCGATGATCGTGGCGTCGCGCCGTGCGCCGAGTTTCGCCAGCGCCTGCAGGCAGTCGCCGAAGCGCGCGAGGGTCTTTTCCTGCTCGCCGGCGGGCAGCACGAAGGCTGCGACGTCACGATCGGGCAGGCGCGCGCGCACCGTGTCGAGGTAGAGCGGCGCAACGTTCGAGTCGGTGGCGACCAGTACCTGGCGGCCCGGTGCGAGGTCCTGCAGGTCCACGCGCCCGAGCAGGCCGGCGCCGACATGGATCGGGTAGGCACGCTCGCCCAGGCGCACCTGCAGCAACACGCTCATGCCACCTCGCCCCGGGTCCAGGCCGCCTGCAACTGCGCCGCGAGGCGACGCACGGCCATGTCCACGGCCAGGCTGGCGGAGTCGAAGACCCGGTCCGCCAGGCCCTCGTAGAGCGGCGTGCGGACCAGCGAGAGCGCACGCAGCGTGGCCTCTCGGTTGTCGCCCTTGAGCAGGGGCCGGGTGCGGTCGCGGGCCAACCGCGCGAGTTGCTCTTCCACCGGCAGGCGCAGGTAGACCACGAAGCCGCGGCGATGCAGCAGGTCGCGGTTGGCCGGATCGAGTACCACGCCACCGCCGGTGGCGACCAGCAGGCCATGGCCCTGCAGCACCTCGGCCAACAGCGCGGTCTCGCGTCGGCGGAAGCCGGCTTCGCCTTCCATCGCGAAAATTGTGGTGACCGTGGCGCCCGCGTCCTGTTCCAGGCGCCGGTCGAGGTCCACGAAGTCGAGCCCGAGGCGGATTGCCAAGCGCCGGCCGATGGAACTCTTGCCGGCGCCCATGGGCCCGACCAACACGAGGTTGGGCGCAGGATTCATGCGCCGATGCTAGCATCCGCGCGCATGGAACCGCGCCCGATCGAACGCGTTTGCTGAACTCCGCGCCACTGCTGCTGGTCGCCGGCTTCGGCGACATCGGTGCGCGCGTGGCTGCGCGCCGCATCGCCGCTGGCACGCAGGTGCTGGCCCTGCGGCGGCGCGCGGTGGATGACGGACCGGCGCTGCGCGGCATCCGCGCCGACCTCGCGAGCGGCGAGGGCTTGTCGCGCCTGCCTCGCCAGGCCGAGGCGCTGCTGTTCTGCGTCGCACCCGAAACCCGCGACGAAAGCAGCTACCGCGCCCTGTATCGCGACGGCCTGTCCCGCCTGCTCGACCGCGTCGACGCGCCCCGCCTGCTGTTCGTGTCGTCCACCGCGGTGTATGCGCAGGACGCCGGCGAGTGGGTGGACGAGGACAGCGAAGCGGCGCCGGTTGCCTTCAACGGACGCGTCCTGCTGGAAGCCGAAGCCGTGGCGCGCGCCCATCCGGGCGGCGGCGTGCTGCGCCTGTCCGGCCTGTATGGGCCCGGTCGCGAGGCGATGCTGCAGCGCGCCCGCGAAGGCCGCGCCTGCGCGCGCCGCTGGAGCAACCGCATCCACGTAGACGACGCCGCTGCCGCTGCGGCGCTGCTGCTAGACCTGCCGGTCGCGCGCGCCGCGGCGACCTGGCTGGGCAGCGATGATGCCCCCGCGCTGGAGCACGACGTCCAGTCCTGGCTGCGCGCCCGCGAGGGGCTGCCGGCCGTCGCGCCCGAGCCCGGCCCCGACAGCGGACGCCGCGTCTCGAACGCGCGCCTGCGTGGACTCGGCTGGACCCCTGCCTTCCCGGATTTCCGCGCCGGCTACGCCGCCTTGACGGCGCCCGGCGTATAGTCCCGATTCCCTTCCCAGCACAGGAGTGCGCCATGTCCGTCGCCAAGATCATCGAAGTCAACAGCTCGTCCAGCAAGAGCATGGAAGACGCGGTGCAGTCGGGACTGCACAAGTGCGCCGAGACGGTGAAGAACATCAAGGGCGCCTGGGTCAACGAGATCAAGGTGGTCACCGACGACGCCGGCAAGGTCATCGAGTGGCGGGTGAACCTGCGCGTGACCTTCATCGTTTCCTGAGGACGAAATCGCATGGCTGACCCACGCGCCAGCGGCGGCGCCGGCGCGGTGCTGCCGGACGCCATCGTGTCGACCTTCGCCGCCCTGCTCGACGAAGCCAGGGCCTCCGGCGACCGTGAACCGACGGCGATGACCGTCGCCACGGTCGGCGCCGGCGGTCGGCCGTCCGCGCGCACGGTGCTCCTGAAGGGCTTCGACGCGCGCGGCTTCGTGTTCTACACCAACTACGACAGCCGCAAGGGCCGGCAGCTGGCCGAAAACCCGCGTGCCGCCCTGCTTTTCCACTGGAAGCTGATCCGCGAAGGCGTGCAGGTGAAGGTGGAAGGCGGCACCGAGCCGGTCAGTGCCGCCGAGGCCGACGCGTACCACGCGACCCGGCCGCGGGCGAGCCAGGTCGGGGCCTGGGCGTCGCTGCAGTCGCGCACGCTGGCCTCGCGCGAGGAGTTCGAGCAGCGCATCGCCGAGGTGGAAAAGCGCTTCGAGGGCGTGGACGTGCCGCGGCCACCGAACTGGTCCGGCTTCCGCGTCGTGCCCGATGCCATCGAGTTCTGGTACGGCGCGCGCTATCGCCTGCACGAGCGGCACCGGCACGAGCGCATCGACGGGCGCTGGTCCGAGCGCATGCTGTTTCCCTGAGGCTGCCGCCCATCGTCACGATCCGCGGCCCCCGTCGCATCGTCTGCCTGACCGAGGAGCCGACCGAAGTCCTGTACGCCCTGGGCGAGCAGGACCGCATCGTCGGCATCTCCGGTTTCACCGTGCGGCCGCCGAAGGCGCGACGCGAGAAGCCCAAGGTCAGCGCCTTCACCAGCGCGAAGATCGGCGCGATCCTGGCGCTCGAACCCGACCTGGTGATCGGCTTTTCCGACATCCAGGCCGACATCGCCGCCGACCTGATCCGCGCCGGCGTGGAGGTGTGGATCAGCAACCACCGCAGCGTGGAAGGCATCCTCGATTACGTACGCCGGCTCGGCGCCCTGGTCGGTGCGCCATTGCGCGCCGACGAGTATGCCGATGCGCTGCGCAGCGGGCTGGACGGGGTCGCCGCCGATGCCGCGCGCCTGCCACTGCGTCCGCGCGTGTATTTCGAGGAATGGGACGAGCCGCGCATCAGCGGCATCCAGTGGGTCGCCGAGCTGGTGCGCATCGCCGGCGGCGACGACATCTTCCCGGAGCGTGCGGCGAAATCCCTGGCCCGCGACCGCATCCTGGCCGACGATATCGAGACCATCGCCCGCGCACCACAGATCGTGTTCGGCTCCTGGTGCGGCAAGAAATTCCGCCCCGGTCAGGTGGCCGTGCGGCCCGGCTGGGCCGCCGTACCCGCGGTGCGCGACAACCAGCTGTTCGAGATCAAGTCGCCGATCATCCTGCAGCCCGGCCCTGCCGCGCTCACGGATGGCGTGCGGGAGATGGCACGGCATATTCGCGCGTGGTCGCTCGTTCAGTAGCGTGTCCCGGCGAGAGCGCGGCTACCGGCAGCCTCCGCGACGGGACGCCGTGAATACGTCCCTGTAGGCTTGTCGGCGCCCTCCATGGCGCCGATCCCCGTCGCGAAGCCCGCCGGCATCCGCGCCCCCACCCGCCATCGCACTGCACGGTACGACACCGCGCTTCGACCCACTGCGTCGCTGCACCCCACGGAAGCGCGCCCGCCCAGGCCACGGTCATGGACGTACTTGCGGCGTGTCCCGCCAAATCCCCTGCACCAAGCCGACCAGGACACGGTCAGCAGCGAGCTACAGCAGTGCGCGGCCGGAAGCAGCGAGAAGGGCGGTCATGCGTCCCGCCTGCACGGCCTGCTCGCTCGACGCGTTGCCCTGCTGCGCGCGCCTGGCAACGCCCTGCGCGATCGCGGCGAGGCGGAAGTAGCTGAAGGCGAGCACGAAGGCCCAGTCGTCGGTAATCGGGCGGCCGCTGAGTTCGGAATAGCGCGCGAGCATCGCCGCTTCGCCGGGGATGCCGAGCGCAGCGCGGTCCAGGCCGGCCAGGCCCGGAAGAGCCGGGTTGCGCGGCAGGCGCAGGGCCATGCACAGGTAGCCGAGGTCGGCGAGCGGATGGCCCAGCGTGGACAGTTCCCAGTCGACCACCGCGACGACGCGCGGGGCGTCGGTGGCGAACATCAGGTTGTCGATCCGGTAGTCGCCGTGGGTCAGCGCGACCACGCCGTCGTCGGCCGGGCAGCGCGCGGGCAGGGCGTCGATCAGCGCGTCCATGTCGGGGATCGGGCCGGTTTCGCTGGCCTGGTACTGCCCGCTCCAACGTGTCAGCTGGCGCGCGAAATAGTTGCCGGGCTTGCCGAAGTCCGACAGGCCCACCGCGGCGACGTCGATGCGATGCAGCGCCGCAAGGGTCGACACGATGGCGTCGTAGTGCGCCGCGCGCGCGCCCGGTTCGAGGTCCGGCAGGGCGGGATCCCAGCAGATCCGGCCATCCACGTAGCCCATCAGGTAGAACATCGAGCCGATGACCGACTCGTCGCTGCACAGGTGCAGGGGCCTGGCCACCGGGACCGGCGAGCCCTGCAGGGCGCCAAGCACGCGGAACTCGCGATCCACCGCGTGGGCGGAGGCGAGCAGGACGCCCGGCGGCTTGCGCCTCAGCACGTAGCGGCCGCTGGCGGCCTGGATTTCATAGGTGGGATTGGACTGGCCGCCCTTGAACTTGCGCGACGACAGCGGCCCGCGGAAGCCGGCGACATGGGCCTCGAGATAGGACGCCAGCGCGCTGTCCGGCAGGTCGAGCGAGGGCTGCGCCATGCCTTCAGCCCTTCAGCATGCCGCGCGCCAGCGAGGCCATATGCACCTCGTCCGGCCCGTCCGCCAGGCGCAGGGAGCGCGCGCCGGCATAGGCGGCGGCCAGGAAATGATCCTGCGACAGGCCACCCGCGCCATGGATCTGGATCGCGCGATCCAGCACCGCGCAGGCCATGCGCGGCGCGACGATCTTGATCATCCCGATCAGGTCGCGTGCGCCCTTGCTTCCTTCCCGGTCGAGCGCATCGGCCGCCTGCAGCGTGAGCAGGCGCGCCTGCTCGATCTCGCAGCGCGACAGCGCGATCGCTTCCTGCGCCATGCCCAACTGGCCGAGCGGCACGCCGAAGGCGACCCGTGTCTTCGCGCGCAGCACCATCGCCTCGAGCGCCCGCTGCGCCAGGCCGATCAGGCGCATGCAGTGGTGGATGCGCCCGGGTCCCAGCCGCGCCTGCGCAATCTCGAAGCCACTGCCGGCGGTGTGCAGCAGGTTGGCCTGCGGCACGCGCACGCCGGTGAATTTCAGTTCGACGTGGCCATGCGGCGCATCGTCGTAGCCGAACACGCGCAGTGGGCGCACGACCTCGATGCCCGGCGTGTCCATCGGCACCAGCACCATGGACTGGCGCTTGTGCGCGGGGGCCTCGGGTTCGGTCACGCCCATCACGATCAGCACGCGGCAGCGCGGGTCGCCGGCGCCGGTCGTCCACCACTTGCGGCCGTCGAGCACGAAGTCGCCACCCTCGCGGCGGATCGGGAGGCCGATGTTGGTCGCATCCGAGGACGCGACCTCCGGCTCGGTCATGGCGAAGGCGCTGCGGATCTCGCCCGCCAGCAGGGGCGCCAGCCAGCGCTCCTGCTGCTCCGCGGTAGCGAATTGATGCAGCACTTCCATGTTGCCGGTGTCGGGCGCCGAGCAGATGAAGACCTCCGAAGCGATCAACGAGCGGCCCATGCGCTCGGCTAGACGCGCGTACTCCAGGTTGGACAGGCCGTGCCCGCTGCCGGGCAGGAACAGGTTCCACAGGCCGGCGTCGCGCGCGCGCTGCTTCAGCTCCTCGAGCAGGGGCGGGATGGTCCAGCGCCGTGCGGGATCCTCGTCCCAGGCGGCAAGTGCCGCCTCGGCGGGCAGCACCTGCGCGTCCATGAATTCGGCCAACCGTGCATCCAGCCCGCGCACCCGGTCCGACATCGGAAACAATCCGCTCATGCATCACCTGTAGGAGCAACGTTAGCCGCGATAGGCTGCGTCAGCCAAGTTCAATAGTACGTCCACAAATCCCGTCGATCGCCCAGGTGCGGCATCGTGTTCCAGCTGCCCAGGGCAAGGCCGTAGGGCCGCACGTGGAATTCCGACAGCGCGCTGTTGCGCAGGCTGAGGTTGAGGTCCACCGCGCCGCGGTCGCTGGCGCCCAGGGCGGCCTGCGCCAGGCGCGAGATCACGCCGCCGGAGGTCACCACCAGCACGTCGTGGCCGCTGCGTCCGGCCAGTGCCTGCCCCGCGCGACCCACGCGGGCGCCGAACGCGGCCCAGGTCTCGGGGACGTCGGCGATGCGATCCTCGGACCAGGCGCTGAGCGCGGCATGGATCATCGCGCCAAGTGCCTGCAGTCCGCCGTCGCGGGCGCGCACCACCGCGTCATGCTGCGGATGTGCCCGGGCGAAGCCGTCGAACACCGCGTGGTGGTCGAATTCGTCCAGGGCCGGATCAAGCTCGGCCTGCGGCAACGCGGCGCCGCCGCCGTCGGACAGTCCGTCGCTGATCGCGTCCAGGGTTTGCCGATGCCGACGCATGCCGCCGGCGATCACGCCTTCGATCAGGTGCCCGCTGGTCGCCAACCAGCGTCCGAGCAGGCGCGCCTGCTCGACCCCGCGTTCGGACAGTCGGTCGTAGTCGTCGGTGCCGGCCCGCGCCTGGCCGTGCCGGACCAGCAGCAGGCTCACGCGTCCGGCGCCTCGTTGGCCTGGGAGAGTTCGCGTCCACGCTGGGCCGCCGCCGCGATCGCGCGCGCGACCAACTCGCGGAAGCCGCCGGCCTCGAAGGTTTCGATGGCCGCCTGGGTGGTGCCGTTGGGCGAGGTCACGCGCTGGCGCAGGACCTCGGCCGGTTCACCGCTCTCGAGCAACATGCGCGCGGCGCCGAAGATCGTCTGCAGGGCCAGTGCGCGGGCCGCGTCGGCATCCAGGCCCTCGGCCCGACCGGCGGCCTGCATGGCTTCGGCCAGCAGGAAGACATAGGCCGGGCCGCTGCCCGACATCGCGGTGACCGCCTCCATCGCCGGCTCGTCGCCGATCCAGGTGGTGCTGCCGGCGGCTGCGAGCAGGCGGTCGGCCAGCGCGCGCTGGGCGGCCGAGACGCGGACGTTGGCATGCAGGCCCGTGGCGCCGGCGCCGAGCAGGGCGGGCGTGTTGGGCATGGCGCGGACGATGGCCTGGCCACCGCCCAGCCAGCGGTCGAGCTGGTCGCCGGTGATGCCGGCGGCGATCGAAATCGCCAACGGCGCGCGCACCCCGGCCAGGGGCGCGAGCGCCTGGGCCACGGCGCGCATCACCTGCGGCTTCACCGCGAACAGCCAGACCTGCGCCTGTGCCGCGATCGCGGAGTTGTCGTCGCTGGCGTCCACGCCGAACTCGCGCGACAGTCCCTCGCGCAGGCCGGCGTTCGGCTCGGCCACGTGCAGTCGCGCCGCTGGCCAGCCGCGGGCGACCAGCCCGCCGAGCAGGCTGCGCGCCATGTTGCCGCCGCCGATGAAGGCGATGTCCGGGAATTCATCCATGCCCGCAGGATACCGCGCCGACTTCATGGCGTCCGGGCGCCGAACAGGGCCGAACCCACGCGCACCATCGTGGCGCCTTCCTCCGCCGCGAGTTCGAAGTCCTCGCTCATGCCCATGGACAGGGTATCGACCTGCGGGTGGGTCGCGCGCAGGGCCTCGAACAGGGCGCGCAGCCGGCGAAAGCTGTCCCGGCGCCGCGCGAGGTCCGGAAAGGGTTCGGTGATCGCCATCAGGCCGCGCAGGCGCAGCGTTGGCGCAGCGACGATCGCGGCGGCCAGCCCGTCGACCTCGGCCGGCGCGCAACCGGACTTGCCGGCTTCGTCGTCGACGTTCACCTGGACCAGCACCTGCAGTGGCGGCAGGGCGGCGGGTCGATGACGGGCCAGGGCATCCACCAGGCGCAAGCGATCCACCGACTGCACCCAGTCGAAGTGTCCGGCCGCCTCGCGCGCCTTGTTGGTCTGCAGGTGGCCGATCAGGTGCCACTCCAGCGCCAGGTCGGCCAGCGCGGCTTGCTTGGCCAGGGCTTCGCGCACGTAGTTTTCGCCGAAGGCGCGCTGGCCGGCTGCCGCAAGGGCCCGGATCGCCTCCGCGGGCTTGGTCTTGGACACGGCCAGCAGGCGCGCCGCTGGCCGTTCAGCGCGGGCCGCCACGTTGTCCAAGGCTTGAAGGACGTGTTCAAGTGCTCGCCGGGGATCATCCATGCGTGGCATTGTCCACTGGAAGGGGAGGGTTATACTGCCCCGAGAGGCTGTGCGGGCCCAACCCGTGCATAGGGAGAGACTCGATGGACATCGCTGAGCTGCTGGCATTCTCGGTCAAGAACAAGGCGTCGGACTTGCACCTGTCGGCCGGCCTGCCGCCGATGATCCGCGTGGACGGCGACGTCCGCCGAATCAACATCCCCGCGCTGGACCACAAGCAGGTGCACTCGCTGGTCTACGACATCATGTCGGACAAGCAGCGCCGCGACTTCGAGGAATTCCTCGAGGTGGACTTCAGCTTCGAGATCCCCGGCCTGGCGCGCTTCCGCGTCAACGCCTTCAACCAGAACCGCGGCGCCGGCGCCGTGTTCCGGACCATCCCCAGCCAGATCCTCTCGCTCGAGGAACTGGGCGCGCCCCGGGTGTTCGCCGAACTGATCAACCAGCCCCAGGGCCTGATCCTGGTGACCGGCCCCACGGGCTCGGGCAAGTCCACCACCCTGGCGGCGATGATCGACCACATCAACAAGCAGGAATTCGGCCACATCCTCTCGGTCGAGGATCCGATCGAGTTCGTGCACACCTCGCAGAAGTGCCTGATCAACCAGCGCGAGGTGCACCGCGACACGCACGGCTTCAACGAGGCCCTGCGCTCGGCGCTGCGCGAGGACCCCGACTACATCCTGGTCGGCGAGCTGCGCGACCTCGAGACGATCCGGCTGGCGCTGACTGCGGCGGAAACCGGCCACCTGGTGTTCGCGACCGTTCACACCTCGTCCGCGGCCAAGACCATCGACCGCATCATCGACGTGTTCCCCGCCGGCGAGAAGCCGATGGTCCGCTCGATGCTGTCCGAGTCCCTGCGCGCGGTGATCTCGCAGTCGCTGATGAAGAAGGTCGGCGGCGGCCGCATCGCGGCGCACGAGATCATGATCGGCGTCCCGGCCATCCGCAACCTGATCCGCGAGGACAAGGTGGCGCAGATGTATTCGTCCATCCAGACCGGACAGGCGGTGGGCATGCAAACACTTGACCAGTGCCTGCAAGACTTGACCAAGCGCGGCCTGGTGACGAAGCCGCAGGCGCGCGAATACGCCAGGGACAAGCGGCTGTTCGATTGACCCAAGGCGCGCGGCGCCCATGCCGCGCGCGACCTGTTGCACGGTTCACGCGACCCCCCGGTCGCACGCCCCACGGGAGTACCTGCCATGAGCAGCATCGACTTCACCTCGTTCCTCAAGCTGATGGCGCACAAGAAGGCGTCCGACCTGTTCATCACCGCGGGCGTGCCGCCGACCATGAAGGTGCATGGCAAGCTGTCGCCGATCACCCAGAGTCCGCTAACCTCCCAGCAGGCCCGCGACTTGGTGCTGAACGTGATGAACCCCTCGCAGCGCGAGGAGTTCGAAAAGACCCACGAGTGCAACTTCGCCATCGGCGTGTCCGGCGTCGGCCGCTTCCGCGTGAGTTGCTTCTACCAGCGCAACCAGGTGGGCATGGTGCTGCGCCGCATCGAGACACGGATCCCGACCATCGAGGAGCTCAACCTCCCGCCGATCGTCAAGACGCTGGCGATGACCAAGCGCGGCATCATCCTGTTCGTGGGCGCCACCGGCACCGGCAAGTCCACCTCGCTGGCGGCGATGATCGGCTACCGCAACCAGAACTCCTCGGGCCACATCATCACCATCGAGGACCCGATCGAGTTCGTGCACAAGCACGAGGGTTGCATCATCACCCAGCGCGAGATCGGCATCGACACCGACACCTGGGAGGCGGCGCTGCGCAATACCCTGCGCCAGGCGCCCGACGTGATCATGATCGGCGAGATCCGCACCCGCGAGGGCATGGACCACGCGATCGCCTTCGCCGAGACCGGTCATCTGGTGTTGTGCACCCTGCATGCCAACAACGCCAACCAGGCGATGGATCGCATGATCAACTTCTTCCCCGAAGAGCGGCGCAACCAGCTGCTGATGGACCTGTCGCTGAACCTGAAGGGCGTGGTCGCGCAGCAGCTGATCCCGACGCCGGACGGCAAGGGCCGCCGCGTGGCGATGGAAGTGCTGATCGGCACGCCGCTGATGTCCGACTACATCCGCGACGGCGAGATCCACAAGCTCAAGGAACTGATGAAGGAGAGCACCGAGCTGGGCATGCAGACCTTCGACCAGGCCCTGTTCGCGCTCTACCAGGACGGGGAGATCAGCTACGAGGACGCGTTGCGCTACGCCGACTCGCAGAACGAGGTCCGCCTGAAGATCAAGCTGGCCCAGGGTGGCGATGCGCGCAGCCTGTCGCAGGGCATGGACGGGGTGGAGATCAGCGAGGTCCGCTGACCGGCGCCTGCAGCGCGTGACGAAAACGCCGGGCATCACCCGGCGTTTTCTTTGGCTGCGGGGAATCTGTCAGGGCGCGGGGTGCGGCAGCCGCATGCCGCCGCGATAGCCGCAGCCGCGCCAGGTCCTGGTGCCCAGCGTGGCCTCGGCGCGCCAGGTGAATTGCGCTTCGGACATGTTGTCGTGGCAGATGGCCGGCGAGAAGCGCACCAGCAGGCGGCCTTCCGGCGTGGCTGCCTCGTAGCTGACCATGTCGTGCGTGTCGGCGAGCGCCCTGGTCGGGCCGCCGAGCTTGGCGCTGTCCGGACGCTCGAGCGTGGTGTCGGTGGGCGTGACCTCGACATTCCAGAACGGCTCGGTGCCGCGGCCCCGGAAGGCCACGCCGTCCACGCCGTCCTCGCAGATGCGGCCTTCGACATCGAAGCGCTCGAAGGAGGCGAAGTGCGCATGGCCAGGGTCGGGCAGGTCGCCCCAGCCGTCGACGCGAAATTCGTGCGCGCCGTTGGCCAGGAAGCCGTGGAGCGCGGCGCGAGCCGGCGCATCGAGTTGGACGATGCGCTGGGTGGTTTCGCCGCACAGGGTGACGCCGTAGCCGTCCTTACCCATGATCGCGGCGCCGCGCAGGCGCTGCCGAGCCGGGGCGGTTTGGCCTGGTGCGCTCGCGTTTGCCGCGGCATCGCTTGCTGGCGCTGTTGTTGGTGCCGACGCTGCTGGTGGTGCAGGCGCAGTAGCCGGTGCTGGCGGCACTGCCGCGGCAGGCGGCTGCGGCGGCTGGCTGCAGGCGCCGACAGCCGCCAGCAGGGCCGGCGCGCCCGCTGACAGCAGGAGGCGCCGCTGCCTCATCGGGCCGCCGTCGGCATGGTGGCGGCACCGGTCGGCGGCGCGGCCTGAGCCGGCGTCGGCAGGCCAAGCACTGCCAGTCCCTGCTCGAACTTCACGTCGACCGGGATCTTCGCCGTCTTCAGGCGCGCGAGGTCTTCGGCCAGCTGCGGCGAGATCACGCCCATGGTGTCGGTCATCTGCTTGGCCGCGGCATAGTCGCCGTCGCCCTGGATGGTCAGCAGCTTGGCCGACAGCGCGTCCACCGCGGCGCCCATCTTGTCGGCGTTGACGCGGTAGCGGCCGGTGGCGGCGTCACGGCTGAAGGCGCCCATGTCCTCGAAGAACTTGAAGCGCACCATGTTCGCCTTGCCATGCGCGTCGCCGGCGCCGAAGCGCACCGAGCGCAGCATGCCGGCCAGGAAGGTGACGTAGGCGTCGTTGAGTTTCGCCTTGTCCAGTTCACCCTTCTCGCCAAGCTTGGTGATCAGGTACAGCCCCAGCACGTCGGCCTTGCCTTCCTCGAAGCTGCCGGCGTAGTCCTTCAGCGCGGCACTCACCGTGCCCTTGCCGTCGAGCGTGTTCTTGATGCCCAGGCCATGGGCCACCTCATGGAACATGGTGTCCTCGAAGAAGGCATCGAAGGTCACGTTGGCCAGCTGGTCCTGCGCGATCAGCAGCTTGGCGATCGGCAGCAGGATGGCGTCGAACTTGGCGTGGATGACGTTTTCCAGTTGCAGCCGCCGAGTACCCTTCTTCAACTGCACCTGCTCGTCGTTGGGCAGGTTGATGGCGATGGTCTTGGCGCCGACGTTGGCGTTGCCGCCGTAATAGAGCGCGGCGTAGGCATTGAGGTCGGCGGCCGAGCCGGGCTTCTCCGCCTTGTAGCGATCGGCGACGGGAAGCTCGCGCTGCAGTTCCGGCAGGTAGGCCGCGAATTTCGCCAGCCGCTCGCTCCATGCCTTGTCCTTCACCAGCACCAGGCCCTCGTAGGCGGCCTTGTAGCCGAACAACTGGTCCTCGTAGGTCTCGATCGGACCGATGACGATGTCGACCGGATTGGTCTTCATGTCCATCCAGGCCAGGTCGCTGGGCTGGTAGTTGTCGCTGAGCAGCGCGTCGGCGCGCATGCGCAGGTAGTTGGCGAAGCCCGTGTCGTGGCTCAGCGGCGCAGCCTGGCGCAGCAGTGCCGCGGCCTTCTCGACGCCGTCCTGGTAGGCGACGTGGTAGGGCACGGTGATCAGCTTGCCGCCCGCATCCTGGCGGATGACCGTGTACCAGCTGTCCTTGCCGGACAGGGTGGCGGCCTCGAATTCTTCCTTGGTCATGGACTTTGGATAGAAGGTCGAGCCCGGCGGCCGCGCGCCGGCGCCGTCGATGAACGGCGTGTCGTTGTTGAGGCGGTCCCAGGGGCCGAAGTTGGTCTCGGCGAGGGCGCGCGTGGCGGGATCGGGGATGCCGGCGAGGAAGGCATCCTTCTCGCCGTAGCTCTGCAGCCAGAAAATGTCGTTCATCACGGCGCTCGCCTGCACGAGCAGGGCGATCATCTGTTGTTCCTGCGCGTCGAAGGCCGACAGGTCGGCCTTCAGCGGGATGCTGACGTAGTCGCCGGCATGCTGCGCGGCGTAGGACTGGGCGGCCGCTGCGGGCGCGACGGCGGCCGGCGCTGGCGGCGGCGTTGCCGGCTTGCAGGCGGCCAGCGCGACGGTGAGCGCCAGCGCAAGTGCGGCGGGCGCGAGGACGGCGCGCGAGGTTCGGTCGGAACGAGGATGCATGGCGGACTCCGTGGGCGGGCAGGCCGCGATGTTACCGCGCGGCCGTGCGCCCGACGGCCACGCCGCAGGTCCGTGGCCCAGTGCGCCCCGTTAAAAGGACGCGGCCCCGTTCAGGAATCAGGCGCCGCGTTTGTGTTCGGCTTCGGCGAGACGCTTCCTGGCGTCGGCCAGGCCTTCGGGATTGGCATGGCCACCGGTCAGGGCCTGGTAGCCGGCGACTTCGGCCTTCAGCGTCGCCACCTGGCCGGCGGCGTCGCCCATCCGTCCCTGCGCCTCGGCCTTCTGGCGCATGTACAGCAGCTGCCGCGGGCCATAGGACTTGGCGATCGCGCGGTCGTAGGCGACCAGGGCTTCGGGCAGGCGATTCATCTTGCTGAGCGCGCTGGCCAGGCGCGCCGGCGGCTCGTAGGAGTCCGGCAGTTCCTTCTCGCGTGCCTGAAGCATCGCCACCGCCTCGTCGCCGCGATCGAGCGCGACAAAGGACTGGGCTAGGGCGTAGTCGAAGGTTTGCGCGAGCAGAGGATCCTGGATGCCCTTTGCAGCGGCCTGCAGGACGGCAAGCCGGCCCTCCTGCGCCTTGCGGGCGCCGGCGGTGTCGCCTGCGTCGGCCAGCGCGCCGCTGAGGATGTTGAAGGCGTCCGCGCGATCATCGGCGGTCGCCTCGGGCGGCGGGTTCTCGGTGATGGCGCGGATGCGCGCCACCGCGTCGGCGCGCGCGGCCGTCGTGTCGGGACCGGGCTTGGCATTGTCCGTGCACGACAGCAAGGTGGCGGCATAGTCGGCGGGGACTGCGGCTCCCTGGATTTCGGCCAAGTGGGCGTGGCCGACGCGCACGCAGTCGTCGGCCCTCTTCGCGTGCTCCAGCGACATCACCCAGCCCATCAGCGCCTCGCTGCGTCGCGGCCAGGCCGGGGCGGCCCCCGCGATGGCCTTCTCATAGGCCTGTGCTGCCGCGGCATAGTCGCCGCTGGCCTGCGCAGCCTTCGCGGCCATCATCAGGCGCGGCGTGGAATCGGGGTCGCCGCCGGCGGCATGCCCGGCCTCGATGCCGGCCAGGCCGTCTTCGACGAAGCCGCGGAATTCCTTCGCGGACGCCGAGCCCGGCCAGATGCCCGCGGCCTTGGTGGTGGCGGGATCGATGATGAAGAAAGTCGGCCACACGCTGACCTTGAAGCTGGCCAGGAAGCCGGCGTTCTCATCCTTGTCGGTGTCCAGCTCCACCAGCACGACGCGTTGCGCCAGCGAGGCCAGCGATGGATCGTTGAGCACGTAGTTCTGCATGCTCAGGCAGGTGTGGCACCAGGGCGCCCAGGCGTCGACGAGCACGGCCTTGCCTTCGGCCTTGGCCTGGGCCATGCCCTGGGCGAAGTCGGTGACGTGGGGCAGGTTGGCGCGGGCCGGCGCTGCCGCCGCATTGGACGCCGGCGCGGCAGCGTGCGTGGGAGCGGGCGGCATGGCGCGCTGGCAGGCGGCCAGCAATGCGAGGGAGGCGAGCAGGGCGGTGCGGCGGCCGGTGGCGTTCATGGCGGGATTCCAAGGGGACCTTGCCATGCTACCGCGAGTGCGGCGGCGACAGGTTTACAATGTCGGCATGCACGCCCCGCAGTTCCTGGCCGACCACTTCCTGATCGCCATGCCGTCGCTGGCCGATCCGAACTTCGCCCGCGGCGTCACCCTGGTTTGCCAGCACGATGAAAACGGCGCGATGGGCCTGATGGTCAACCGGCTGTCGGACTACACGCTGGGCGAGGTGTTGCGGCAGATGGACATCGCCTCGGACTCGCCGACCCTGGGCAAGCAGTCGGTGCTGATCGGCGGGCCGGTGCAGCCCGACCGGGGCTTCGTACTGCACGACGATCCGCGCGACTTCGGATCCACCCTGCGCTTCGGCCAGCGCGACGGCGACCGCGGGCTGGCCGTGAGCACCTCGCGCGACATCCTGCAGGAAATGGCGCGCGGCGCGGGCCCCAGGCGCGCGCTGGTCACGCTCGGCTATGCCGGCTGGACGGCGGGACAGCTCGAGGAGGAACTGGCGCAGAACGCCTGGCTGACGGTGCCCGCCGAACGCGCGATCTGCTTCGACACCCCGATGGCCGATCGCTGGAACGCGGCCGCCCGGTCGATCGGCGTGGACCTGTCACGGATTTCCGACATGGTGGGGCACGCCTGATGGCGCCAGACGCCGACACGGCCGGGCGCGCCTAGTGGCGCCGGACGCCGGCGGGGTGCTGACCCTGCTCGCCTTCGACGTCGGCGCGCGCAGGATCGGCGTCGCGGTCGGCAACACCGTCTCCATGAGCGCCGGCGAAGTCGGCGTGCTGGACATGCGCGACACCGGGCCGGACTGGCCGGCCCTGGATCGCTGGGTCCGCGAGTGGCGACCGGCACGGCTGGTGGTTGGCGATCCGGCCACGCTCGATGGCGGCGACCAGCCGATTCGGCGCCTGGCCCGCGGCTTTGCCCACGATCTTGCCAGTCGCTACCAGTTGCCGGTCGAGCAGGTGGACGAGCGCACCAGTTCGATCGAGGCCGCGCAGCGCTTCGCCGTCGGTCGCGCCGATGGCCGCAGGAAGCGACGCGATGCCGCGGCGCTGGATGCGGTCGCCGCCGCGGTGATCGTCGAACGCTGGCTGGCCGCGCCGCAGGATGCCACTCAACTCGACGGAAAAAACACTGCATGAGTAGCACCAGATGAGTGTCGCGCAACTCGATGACAAAGGCCGCCTGCGCCATCTGCTCACCCTCGACGGATTGCCACGTGAAGCGCTGCTGCGGTTGCTCGATCGCGCCCAGCAATTGCACGAGCACACACATCGCGGCAGCGGATTGCGTGATGTGCTCGCCGGCAAGGTGGTCTGCACGTTGTTCTTCGAGCCGTCGACGCGCACGCGCCTGAGTTTCCAG
>JANXUD010000016.1 GCA_025352045.1 Gammaproteobacteria bacterium
ATGGAAGCCTTCATCGAGTCGGGCAACCGCCCCGAGTGGATGGTGATGACCGTGCTGCCGGTGCTGCCGCCGGACCTGCGTCCGCTGGTGCCGCTGGATGGTGGCCGCTTCGCGACGTCCGACCTCAACGACCTGTATCGCCGCGTCATCAACCGCAACAACCGCCTCAAGCGCCTGCTCGAGCTCAACGCGCCGGACATCATCGTGCGCAACGAGAAGCGCATGCTGCAGGAAGCGGTCGACGCGTTGCTGGACAACGGCCGCCGTGGCCGCGCCATCACCGGCACCAACAAGCGCCCGCTCAAGTCGCTCGCCGACATGATCAAGGGCAAGCAGGGCCGGTTCCGCCAGAACCTGCTCGGCAAGCGCGTGGACTACTCCGGCCGTTCGGTCATCGTGGTCGGCCCGACCCTGCGCCTGCACGAGTGCGGCCTGCCGAAGAAGATGGCGCTGGAACTGTTCAAGCCCTTCATCTTCGCCAAGCTGCAGCGCCGTGGCCTGGCCACGACGATCAAGGCCGCGAAGAAGCTGGTCGAGCGCGAAGAGACCCAGGTCTGGGACATCCTCGAGGAAGTGATCCGCGAGCACCCGGTGCTGCTGAACCGTGCGCCGACCCTGCATCGCCTCGGCATCCAGGCCTTCGAGCCGGTGCTGATCGAGGGCAAGGCCATCCAGCTGCATCCGCTGGTCTGCACCGCGTTCAACGCCGACTTCGACGGTGACCAGATGGCCGTGCACGTCCCGCTGAGCCTCGAGGCCCAGCTGGAAGCGCGGGCGCTGATGATGTCGTCGAACAACATCCTGTCGCCGGCCAACGGCGAGCCGATCATCGTTCCCACGCAGGATGTCGTGCTCGGCCTGTACTACATGACCCGCGCGCTCGAGAACAAGAAGGGCGAGGGCATGGCCTTCGCCAACGTGTCCGAGGTCAAGCGCGCCTATGACAACCGCGTCGTCGAGCTCCACGCCAAGGTCAAGGTCCGCCTCGACCTGGTGGAGATGAACGAGGACGGCGAGCGGGTTCGGCGCAAGTTCATCGTCGACACCACCGTCGGCCGCGCCCTGCTGGCGGAAATCCTGCCGGAGGGCCTGCCGTTCTCCTTCGTCAACACCGAGCTGACCAAGAAGAACATCTCGCGCCTGATCAACACCAGCTACCGCATGCTCGGCCTGAAGCACACGGTCGTGTTCGCCGACCAGCTGATGTACACCGGCTTCGCGTACGCAACGCGCAGCGGCGTGTCGATCGGCATCGATGACATGACCATTCCGGACGAGAAGAAGGGCATCCTCGGCGAAGCCGAGAAGGAAGTCCTGGAGATCCAGGTCCAGTACCAGTCGGGCCTGGTCACCGCCGGCGAGCGCTACAACAAGGTCGTGGACATCTGGTCGCGCACCAACGAGCGCGTCGCCAAGGCGATGATGGACGCGATCGGCACCGACCGCGTCGAGAACGCCAAGGGCGAGTCGGTCGCGCAGAAGTCGATGAACTCGATCTACATCATGGCCGACTCCGGCGCCCGCGGTTCGCAGGCCCAGATCCGCCAGCTGGCCGGCATGCGCGGCCTGATGGCCAAGCCCGACGGCTCGATCATCGAGACGCCCATCACCGCGAACTTCCGCGAGGGCCTGAACGTCCTGCAGTACTTCATCTCGACCCACGGCGCCCGAAAGGGCCTCGCGGACACCGCGCTGAAGACCGCCAACTCCGGTTACCTCACCCGTCGCCTGGTCGACGTGGCGCAGGACGTCGTCGTCACCGAGACCGACTGCGGTACCACCGCCGGCCTGACCATGACTCCGATCGTGGAAGGCGGCGACGTGGTCGAGCCGCTGCGCGACCGCGTGCTCGGCCGCATGGTGGCCGAGGACGTGTACCTGCCCGGCAACGACGCCGACCCCATCGTCACCCGCAACACCCTCCTCGACGAGAAGTGGGTGGACAAGCTGGAAGCGGCGGGCGTGCAGTCGATCCTGGTGCGCTCCTCGATCACCTGCGAGAGCACCTTCGGCATCTGCGCCTACTGCTACGGACGCGACCTCGGCCGCGGCCACCTGGTCAACCTCGGCGAGGCCGTCGGCGTCGTCGCCGCCCAGTCGATCGGCGAGCCCGGCACCCAGCTGACCATGCGTACCTTCCACATCGGCGGCGCGGCTTCCCGTGCGGCCGCCGTGGACAACGTGACGGTCAAGACCACCGGTACGGTCAAGTTCAACAACCTCAAGCACGTGCAGCACGACAAGGGCCACCTGGTGGCCGTGTCGCGTTCGGGCGAGCTGTCGGTGCTCGACCTGACCGGCCGCGAGCGCGAGCGCTACAAGCTGCCCTACGGCGCGGTGATCCAGGTCAAGGATGGCGCGTCCATCAAGTCCGGCCAGACCATCGCCAACTGGGACCCGCATAACCACCCGATCGTGTCGGAAGTGACCGGCTTCGTGCGCTTCATCGACTTCGTCGACGGCATCACCGTCGTGGAGAAGACCGACGAACTGACCGGCCTGGCCTCGCGCGAGATCACCGATCCCAAGCGCCGTGGCTCGATGGGCAAGGACCTGCGGCCGATCGTGCGCATCGTCGATGCCAAGGGCAAGGACCTCAACATCCCGGGCACCGACCTGCCGGCGCAGTACCTGTTGCCGCCGCGTTCCATCGTCAACCTGCAGGACGGCGCACCCGTCGGCGTGGGCGACGTGGTCACCAAGGTGCCGCAGGAAGCGTCCAAGACCCGCGACATCACCGGCGGCCTGCCGCGCGTGGCCGACCTGTTCGAGGCACGCAAGCCCAAGGATCCCGCGATCCTGGCCGAGCGCTCGGGCATCGTCAGCTTCGGCAAGGACACCAAGGGCAAGCAGCGCCTGATCATCAAGGATCCGGACGGCAACGAGCACGAGGAGCTGATTCCCAAGTACCGCCAGATCATCGTGTTCGAGGGCGAGCACGTCGAGAAGGGCGAGACCGTGGTGGACGGCGAGCCGAACCCGCAGGACATCCTGCGCCTGCTCGGCGTCGAGCCGCTGGCCGCGTACCTGGTGAAGGAAATCCAGGACGTGTACCGCCTGCAGGGCGTGAAGATCAACGACAAGCACATCGAGACCATCACGCGGCAGATGCTGCGCAAGGTCGAGGTCATCGACGCCGGCGACACCAAGTTCATGGCGGGCGAGCAGGCCGAGCGGATGCGCGTGATCGAGGAAAACGTGAAGATGGCGGCCCGAAACAGCCTGCCGGCCCGCGTGGAGCCCGTCCTGCTGGGCATCACCAAGGCCTCGCTGGCGACCGAGAGCTTCATCTCGGCGGCCTCCTTCCAGGAAACCACCCGCGTACTGACCGAGGCGGCCGTCCGCGGCACCCGCGATTCGCTGCGCGGCCTGAAGGAGAACGTCATCGTCGGCCGCCTGATCCCGGCCGGCACGGGCCTGGCGTACCACACCAAGCGTCGCCAGGCCGACACCGGCCTGACCGAGCAGGAGTTCGAAACCCTGCACGGCGGCGGCGCGGCCCCGGCCGAGGTCGCGGAAGCCGCTTCGGCGTCCGAGACGGGCGCCGACGAGTAAACCCTGGCGCCCCCCGGGGCGCCGACGCCGACCTTCCCGCCCCGTGCGGGACGGCCGGCGGGCGAGGGCGGGGCGCCGGTTGGGGCCTCGCACCGCTTCCAGCCAGGGGCCCAGGGGTCCGGTCAGGTTGACGGAAGTGCCCGTCCCCCCTATACTTTTCTGTCTCACTGGGCCGGTTTGACCGGCTTTTTCCACTTTCCGAAGGTCTTTCTCCCGACATGGCGACGATCAACCAGCTGGTCCGCAAGCCGCGCCAGCCGCACACCTACAAGAGCAACTCCCCCGCGCTGGCCGACTGCCCGCAGCGTCGCGGCGTGTGCACCCGCGTGTACACCACCACGCCGAAGAAGCCGAACTCGGCGCTTCGCAAGGTCGCCAAGGTACGCCTGACCAATGGCTTCGAGGTGATCTCCTACATCGGTGGCGAAGGTCACAACCTGCAGGAGCACTCGGTCGTGCTGATCCGCGGCGGTCGCGTCAAGGACCTGCCGGGCGTGCGCTACCACACCGTGCGCGGTTCGCTCGACGCCTCCGGCGTGGCGAAGCGCCGCCAGAGCCGCTCCAAGTACGGCGCCAAGCGCCCGAAGAAGTAATCCTCGCCGCATGCGGCCGTCGCATCGACGCGGCCGCGTCGGCTTCCCGTCGAACGTTGTAAACCTACCAGGACTGCAGCATGTCTCGTAAAGGTTCCCCCGGTACCCGCTCCATCCTCCCCGACCCCAAGCACGGTTCGGAAGTCGTGGCCCGCTTCATCAACATGGTCATGAAGAGCGGCAAGAAGTCCATCGCCGAGAAGATCGTCTACGGCGCCATGGACGTGATCGGGGAGAAGAACTCCGACACGCTCGCGCTTGTTGAAAAGGCGCTCGCGAATGTCGCGCCGGCCGTCGAGGTCAAGTCGCGCCGCGTCGGCGGCGCCACCTACCAGGTGCCGGTCGAAGTGCGTTCGTCCCGCCGTACCGCCCTGGCCATGCGCTGGGTGATCGAGTTCGCGCGCAAGCGCGGCGAGAACACCATGCCGCGCAAGCTGGCGGCCGAACTGCTGGAAGCTTCCGAGAATCGCGGCGGCGCGGTGAAGAAGCGCGAAGAGACGCATCGCATGGCGGAAGCCAACAAGGCCTTCTCGCACTACCGCTGGTAATCCGCTACCGGCGGCCCCATCTAACGCCGGTAACCACCGCCGCTGGCCCGTTGCCGCGGCGGTCACTTCTTTCAAGGAATTCCCGTGGCTCGCACGACCCCCATCGACCAGTACCGCAACTTCGGCATCATGGCCCACATCGATGCCGGCAAGACGACCACGACCGAACGCATCCTGTTCTACACCGGCGTCAACCACAAGATCGGCGAAGTGCACAACGGCGCCGCGACGATGGACTGGATGGAGCAGGAGCAGGAGCGCGGCATCACCATCACCTCGGCGGCCACCACCTGCTTCTGGCAGGGCATGGACAAGTCGATGCCGCAGCACCGGTTCAACATCATCGACACCCCCGGGCACGTCGACTTCACGATTGAAGTCGAGCGTTCCCTGCGCGTGCTCGATGGCGCCGTGTTCGTGCTGTGCGCGGTCGGCGGCGTGCAGCCGCAGTCCGAGACCGTGTGGCGCCAGGCCAACAAGTACAGCGTGCCGCGCCTTGCCTTCGTCAACAAGATGGACCGCACCGGCGCCAACTTCTACAAGGTGGTCGAGCAGCTGAAGTCGCGCCTGGCCGCCTCGGCGGTGCCGATGCAGCTTCCGATCGGCGCCGAGGAAGGCTTCGAGGGCGTGGTCGACCTGGTCAAGATGAAATCCATCATCTGGAGCATGGCTGACCAGGGCACCAGCTTCACCTATGGCGAGATCCCGGCCGCGATGCTCGACGACGCCAAGAAGGCGCGCGAGTTCATGGTCGAGTCCGCGGCCGAGTCGTCCGAAGCGCTGATGGACAAGTACCTGGAAGAGGGTGACCTGACGGAGGCCGAGATCATGTCCGGCATCCGGACGCGCACGCTCGCCTGCGACATCATCCCGATGTTCTGCGGCACCGCCTTCAAGAACAAGGGCGTGCAGGCCATGCTCGACGCCGTCGTGCACTACCTGCCGGCGCCGTCCGATCGTCCGCCGGTCAAGGGCCTGGACGAGGACGACAAGGAAACCACCCGCAAGGCCGGCGACAAGGAGCCTTTCTCGGCGCTCGCGTTCAAGATCATGACCGACCCGTTCGTGGGCTCGCTGACGTTCTTCCGCGTCTACTCGGGCACGCTCAATGCCGGCGACCAGGTCTACAGCCCG
>JANXUD010000019.1 GCA_025352045.1 Gammaproteobacteria bacterium
CCTGCTCGGCAGCGGCGAGCGCCTGCAGTTCCCGGCGGCCGCGGTGATGGCGGCCTGCCTGACCCGCGGGATCGGCATCGAGGTGATGGACAACGCCGCCGCGGCGCGCACCTTCAACCTGCTGGCCAATGAAGGGCGGCGAGTGGTCGCTGCCTTCCTGCTGTAGGCTGGCGGCAGTTTTCCAGGGGTCCCCGACATTGGCCTATATCGACCAGCTCAGGACCTCCGGCAACTGGCTGTTCCGCTGGCGTGGCTACCTGCCGCTGGTGTTCGTGGCGGTGCTTCTGGCCTCGCTGACCCAGTTCCGCCTGTTCGGCGGCAGCGAATTGGGCGACGAACTCTGGGAGTCGTTCTGCCTGTGCGTGAGCAGCCTGGGACTGCTCGTCCGCGCTTTCACCGTGGGCTACACGCCAGCCAGCACCTCCGGCCGCAATGCGCGCGAGCAGCGCGCCGAAACGCTCAACACCCTCGGCATCTACTCGACCGTCCGGCATCCGCTGTACGTCGGCAATTTCTTCCTCTGGCTCGGCATCGCGCTGTTCCCGCACGACTGGCGGGTCGCCCTGGCCTGCATGGCGATCTTCTGGCTGTACTACGAGCGGATCGTCGTCGCCGAGGAAGCGTTCCTGGCCGAGCGCTTCGGGGCCGTGTTCGAGGACTGGGCGCGCCGGACCCCGGCCTTTGTCCCCGATCCGCGGCTGTACCAGCCGGCCGGCCTGCCATTTTCGCTGCGCAACGTGCTCAAGCGCGAGTATCCGGCGTTTTCCGGGACGATCTTCACCATGTTCCTGCTCGAAGTCGCCGGTGACTACAAGGTGCTCGGCCACTTCACCCTGTACACCTTCTGGGCCGTGCTGCTGGTCGTCGCCGCCGGCACGCACCTGGCGTTGCGGACACTCAAGAAGCACACCCGCCTGCTCCACGTTCCGGGACGCTAGCGCGCCGCGCCGCGCGGGCAGGTCCCGGGACGCCGGCCGGGCGCCCCGGAGCGGGCGGATCGGCTAGACTCTCGCTGTTTGCCCATGCCGGAACCGCCCCCCATGACTGACAGCACGTCCGACAGCGCGTCCGACCGTCCCCTGAAGTACCGCCGGATCCTGCTCAAGCTGTCCGGCGAGGCGCTGATGGGCAAGGAGGACTACGGCATCGACCCCGAGGTGATCCGCGCCCTGGCGCGCGAGATCATCGAGGCGCAGAAGGCCGGTGCACAGATCGGCCTGGTGATCGGCGGCGGCAACATCTTCCGCGGCGCCGGCCTGGCCGCGGCGGGCATGGACCGGGTCACCGGCGACCACATGGGCATGCTGGCCACGGTGATCAATTCGCTGGCGATGCAGGACGCGCTGGAGAAACTGGGCACCTACGCGCGCGTGATGAGCGCGATCAAGATCAACGAAGTGTGCGAGGACTACATCCGCCGCCGCGCCGTGCGCCACCTGGAGAAGGGGCGGATCGCGATCTTCGCGGCCGGCACCGGCAATCCCTTCTTCACCACCGACTCGGCGGCGGCCTTGCGCGCCACCGAGATCGGCGCCGAGCTGCTGCTCAAGGCGACCAAGGTGGACGGCATCTACGACTCGGACCCGATGAAGAACCCTGGGGCCACCCGCTTCGACTACCTGGACTACGACGACGTGATCCAGCGCAACCTGCAGGTGATGGACACGGCCGCCTTCGCGCTGTGCCGCGACAATCGGATCCCGCTGCGCATCTACGACATGATGCAGCCCGGCGCCCTGATGCGCATCCTGCGCGGCGAGCCGCTCGGCACGCTGGTGGGTCCGAAGCGCTGAACGGCATGCGCGGGCACGCGGACCCACAGGGCAAGGCGAGCCGGCCTGGCGGGCACGCGGGCCACGACCACGCGGGACACGAGCACGCGGGACACGACCACCAGGGTCACGACCACGGCGCGCATCACGGCCCGCCTGGCCACGGCGAGGCAACCCGCCCGTTCGCACTCGCCCTTCTCGCGAACCTGGGCTACACCGCGGTCGAGGCCGGCTTCGGGTTCCATGCCCATTCGCTGGCCCTGCTCTCCGATGCGATGCACAACTTCGGCGACGCGCTCGGCCTGGGCCTGGCCTGGGCCGCGGCCCGCCTGGCGCTGCGCCCGCCCACCGCGCGCCATACCTACGGCTGGCGGCGCGCGACCCAGTTGTCGCCGCTGGCCAATGCGCTCCTGCTGGTCGCCTTCTCCGGCGCACTCATCGCCGAGTCCTTGCGCCGGTTGTCCAACCCGGCCGACGTGCCCGGCCAACTGGTCATGCTGGTGGCCGCCATCGGCATCGTGGTCAACCTCGGCAGCGCGGCCATGCTGCACAGGGGCAACGGGCAGGACCTCAACCGCCGCGGCGCCTACCTGCACCTGCTGTCCGACGCGGCGGTCTCGGTCGCGGCCGTGCTCGCTGGCCTGGGCATGAGCCGCCTGGGATGGCGCTGGCTCGATCCGGCCATGGGCCTGGCGGTGTCGGTGGTGGTGGTGGCAAGCAGCTGGGGCTTGCTGCGCGCCAGCTTCCGCCAGGTGATGGACGCCGTACCCGCGCACCTGGACCCGGCCGAGGTCGAGGCCTTCGTCCAAGCCATGCCGGGCGTGCAGGCCGTGCACCACCTGCACATCTGGGCCATCGGCAGCCGCGAGATCGCGTTGACCGCGCATGTCGTCCGGGATGGCGCCGACGGCCACGATGCCTTCCTCGACGAGGTGGCGCACGCCCTCGATGCGCGCTTCGGCATCAACCACGCAACCGTGCAGGTCGAGCTGGGCCCGGGCTGCGCGCACGACGCGATCGACCACGCCCCCCACCACTGAGTCGCCCGCGCGGGCGACCGGGCCGGACGGCAAGCAGCCACGCCGACTATAATCGGGCTCGATCCCGACATGCCGACCCGCGGAGCCAACATGCTGAACGACATCCAGAAAGACACCCAGGCCCGCATGACCAAGGTCGTGGATGCGTTCCGGCATGAGTTGACGCTGCTGCGCACCGGCCGCGCGACCACCGCCATCGTCGACCACCTGAAGGTCAACTACTACGGTTCGGACATGCCGCTATCGCAGGTCGCCACCGTCGCCGTGGTGGACGCCCGTTCGCTGACCATCACGCCGTGGGAAAAGGCGATGGTGCAGGCGGTGGAGAAGGCGATCATGGCCTCCGACCTGGGCCTGACCCCGAACACCGCCGGCCAGGTGATCCGCATCAACCTGCCGCCGCTCACCGAGGAGCGGCGCAAGAACCTGTCCAAGCACGTCCACCACGAGGGCGAGGGCGCCAAGGTCTCGGTGCGCACGGTGCGCCGCGACGGCATCCAGCAGATCAAGGAAATGCTCAAGGACAAGCAGGTCACCGAGGACGACGCACACCGCGCCGAGGATGAGATCCAGAAGCTGACCGACCGCTACGTGCGCGAGATCGACGACGCGGTGAAGGCCAAGGAGCAGGAACTGATGGCGGTCTGAGGCGATCGCCATGGCAGTTCCGCCCGCCCGCAAGCCGCGCCACCTCGCCGTCATCATGGACGGCAACGGCCGTTGGGCCGAACGCCGGCACCGTCCGCGCGTGATCGGCCACCGCGCCGGCGTGCGCGCCGTGCAGGCCTGCTTGGAATTCTGCCTGGCCGAGGGCATCCGCAGCCTGACCCTGTTCGCCTTCTCCAGCGAGAACTGGAACCGCCCCGCCGACGAAGTGGGCGCCCTGATGAAACTGTTCCTGCGCATGCTCGACAGTGAAGTCGGGGAATTGCACCGGCGTGGCGCGCGGATCGGCTTCATCGGCGACCGCGCGGGCTTTCCCGAAGCCATCCGACTGCGCATGAACGCAGCCGAGCAGCTCACCGCAGGCAATGACGCCATCTGCGTCAACATCGCCGCGGGGTATGGCGGCCGCTGGGACATCGCCCAGGCCGCGCGGGCGCTGGCGGTGGACGTGGCCGCGGGCCGGCTCGACCCCGCAGCGATCGACGAGGCGGCGGTGGCATCGCGCCTGTCGCTGTCGGGACAAGCGGAGCCGGACCTGTTCATCCGCACCGGCGGGGACCTGCGGATCAGCAACTTCCTGCTCTGGCAACTGGCCTACACCGAACTGTGGTTCACCGAGACACTCTGGCCCGACCTCGACCAGGCCACCCTGCGCCAGGCGCTGGACGACTTCGCCAGCCGCGAGCGCCGCTTTGGCCTGGTTTCTTCCCAACTGACCGAGGTCCCGCGATGAGTCGCCACGCCCGCATCATCTCCACGGCTGTCATGGCCCCGGTCGCGATTTCCGCCGTGCTCTGGCTACCGTCGCGGTTCCTGGCTGCCGCCGTGGCTGCTGTCATGATGGTCGGACTCTGGGAATGGACCTTGCTGGCCGGCTTGCGGGAGCGGCTGCCGCGCGCTGCCTACCTGCTCGGCAACGCCCTGCTGATGGCAGCCCTGGCCTGGGCTGCGCGGCGCGGCCTGTTCGTCCTCGAGCTGGTTAGCCTGCTCGGCGCGGTCTGGTGGCTGGTGGCGATTGCGTGGCTGACGCGCTTCGACCTTGCCGCACGCGACACGCCAATCGCACGGGCGGCCAAGCTGCTGGCGGGAACGGCCAGCGTCGTCCCCGCCTGGGCAGCGCTTTGCCTGACCCACGTCGATGGGGACCACGGACCACGATGGACCCTGTTCGCGCTGGCCCTGGTGTGGGTCGCGGACTCGGGCGCGTATCTGGCGGGTTCGCGCTGGGGCCGGCACAAGATGGCCCCGCGCATCAGCCCCGGCAAGAGCTGGGAGGGCCTGGCTGGCGGCCTTGTCGCCAGCCTGCTGCTGGCGGTCGCCGCCACTCCGCTGCTGCACACCGGCTGGGACGCGCTGCCCCGGCTGCTGCTGCTGACTGCGGTGACGATGCTTGTGTCGGTCGCGGGCGACCTGTTCGAGAGCCTGCTCAAGCGCCACGCGGGAGCCAAGGATTCCAGCGACCTCATCCCCGGTCACGGCGGCGTGCTCGACCGCATCGACAGCCTGCTCGCCGCACTTCCGGTGTTCGTGGTAGCCAAAGGCTGGCTCGGGCTGTGACCGCCCTGCGGCGCATCGCACTGCTCGGCGCCACCGGCTCGATCGGTGGTTCCGCGCTGGACGTGATCGCCCGGCATCCGGGGCGTTTCGCGGTTGATGCGCTGAGCGCGCACGGCAAGGTGGACGCACTGCTGGACTTGTGCGTGCGCTTCCGGCCGCGCGTCGCGGTGATCGCCGACCCGGCCCGCGAGACCGAACTGCGCGACGGACTGCGCGCCCTGGGACTGGCGACCATCGGCCGCGCCGGCGAAGCGGCGCTGGACGAAGTTGCCGCCGATCCCGCTTCCGACACCGTGCTCGCGGCGATCGTCGGCGCGGCCGGCGTCTCGTCCACGCTGGCGGCGGCGCACGCCGGCAAGCGCCTGCTGCTGGCGAACAAGGAAGCGGTCGTGATGGCCGGCGACCTGCTCATGCGCGCGGTGGCGGCCGGCGGCGCGCGACTGCTGCCGATCGACAGCGAGCACAACGCCATCTACCAGTGCCTGCCTCCCGACGGCAGTCGTGGCGGCGTGCGACGGCTCCTGCTGACGGCCTCGGGCGGCCCGTTCCGCGGCCGCGAACGCGCCAGCCTGGCCGCCGTGACGCCGGACGAAGCTTGCGCCCACCCCAACTGGGTCATGGGCCCGAAGATCTCCGTGGATTCGTCCACCCTGATGAACAAGGGCCTGGAAGTCATCGAGGCCGCGCACCTGTTCGGCATCGCGCCCGACCGCATCGACGTGGTGGTCCACCCGCAGAGCGTGGTGCATTCGCTGGTGGACTACGAAGACGGCTCCGTACTGGCCCAGCTCGGCAACCCGGACATGCGCACAGCGATCGCCTACGGCCTGGCCTGGCCCGAACGCATTGCCTCCGGTGTCGCCCCGCTTGACCTGGCGGCGCTGGCGCGACTGGACTTCGAGGCGCCGGACTTCGATGCCTTTCCGTGTCTCGGCCTGGCGTACGTGGCGCTGCGCGCCGGAGGCAGCGCTCCCGCGGTCCTGAATGCGGCCAACGAGGTGGCCGTGGCCGCCTTCCTGGCGGGTCGACTGCGCTTCCTGGCGATCCCCGCCCTCATCGAGGCGACCATGGCCTCGATTCGGGTTGAACCCGCCGACGATCTGGCGGTCCTACGGGCTTGCGACGCGGCCGCGCGTCGTCGGGCCAGGGAGTTGTTGCCGGACATGGAGCGGGCGTGAGCGACGTTTTGCAAATGGTGTTCTGGTTCCTGGTCACGCTCGGCGTGCTGGTGAGCCTGCACGAGTTCGGCCATTTCTGGGTCGCGCGCCGCCTTGGCGTGCAGGTGCTGACCTACTCGATCGGCTTCGGCCGGGCCCTGTGGTGGCGCGACGCCGCGGACGGCACCCGCTACCAGGTCGCGGCCATTCCGCTCGGCGGCTACGTGAAATTCCTCGATACCCGCGAGTACGAGGTCGCGCCCGCCGACCTGCCGCTGGCCTTCGACCGCCAGCCGGCATGGAAACGCATCCTGATCGTCCTGGCCGGACCCGTCGCCAACCTGCTGCTCTGCCTGGGCCTGCTCTGGGTTGCCTTCATGCTGGGCTGGCCCGGCCATCCGCCGGTACTTGGACCCTCGACCGGCATCGCCGCCGAGGCCGGGCTGGGCGAAGGCGACCGACTGCTCGCCATCGGTGGCTCGCGGACCCCGACCTGGGACGATGCGCTCACGCCCCTGGCCCTGGCCGAGATCGACCGGGCGCCGGTGTCGGTGCGGGTGCGCGACGCCCAGGGACGCGAGCGCGACGGCGTCCTGCGCTTCGACCGCCTGCCGACGGGGTTCAACCAGACCGATCCGCTCGGCGCGGCCGGCCTCACGGCGAAACTGCTGCTGGATCGGCCCGTGGTCGGTGGCCTGGCGGGGGACGCGGCGGCCAGGGGCTTGCTGCTGCCGGGTGATCGCATCCTGCGCGTCGGCGGACGCCCGGTCGCCAGCTTCACCGACATCCGCCCTGCCCTGCAGGCGGCGGTCGCGGCCAGTCCCGGCGCGCCCGTGCTGGTCGAATTCGAGCGGGCCGGCCAGCCCGGACGTGCCGCGATCACGCCGCACAAGGCGGCCGGCGCGGGACCGGCAACCTGGCAATTGGGCATCGGGCCCGACCTGCCGCCAACCGAATTGCAGCGCGACGGACCGGTCCGGGCCGCGGGCCATGCCGCGCAGGAAACGCGCAAACAGGCCGTGGAGATGCTCGGATTCATCGGCCGCCTGGTGACCGGGCAGGCCTCGACCAAGAATCTTTCCGGGGTGATCGGCATCGCCCAGGTTGCCGGTGCAGAGGCGAAACAAGGCGTTTCCCGCCTCCTGCGCTTCATGGCGGTGCTGTCGCTGACCCTGTGCATCATGAACCTGCTGCCCATCCCGGTCTTGGATGGGGGGCACCTGCTGTATTACCTTATCGAACTGGTCTCGGGTCGTCCGGTAGGTGAGCGCGTGCTGGTCGCCGGGCAGGTTGCCGGCCTGGTGTTGCTGGCCGGGCTGATCTGCCTGGCGTTCTACAACGACATTGCCCGGATCATTTCGTAACCCATCGGCGCCTGCGCCACCTGACTGGATTGATGATGACGCGTACCACCGCCCGCCGCCGCATCCTGAGCCTCGCCCTCGCCGCCGCCCTGTCCGGGCCGGCACTTGCCCAGACGGCAGGCCCCCAGTCCGCGTTCGAGCCGTTCACCGTCTCCGACATCCGGGTCGACGGCCTGCAGCGCATCTCGGCCGGCACCGTGTTCAGCTACCTGCCGGTGGAGCGCGGCGACCTGCTCGACCGCAGCCGCTCGACCGAAGCGATCCGCGCGCTGTTCAAGACCGGGTTCTTCAGCGACGTGAAGTTCGATCGCCAGGGCGACGTGCTGGTGGTCACCGTGGTCGAGCGCCCGGCGATCAACACGCTCAAGCTCGAGGGCAACAAGGAACTCAAGACCGACGACCTGATGAAGGGCCTGAAGAGCATCGGCCTGTCCGAGGGCGAGACCTACAATCCGCTCAACCTCGACCGCGTGACCCAGGAACTGACCCGGCAGTACAACAACCGCGGCAAGTACGGCGTCACCATCTCCCCGACCATCACCCCGCTCGATCGCAACCGGGTGGACGTCACGATCAAGATCGCCGAAGGCAAGCCCGCGCGCATCCGCGACATCAACATCGTCGGCAACACCCTGTTCTCCGACGCCTCCATCCGCCACAACTGGGAAAGCTCCACCAGCAACTGGCTCAGCTGGTACAAGCGCGACGACCAGTATTCGCGCGAGAAGGTGTCGGGCGACCTGGAGAAGCTGTCCAACTACTACCTCGACCGCGGCTACGTCGACTTCAACATGGAGTCGGCCCAGATCGCGATCAGCCCCTCGCTGCGCGACATGTACGTCACCGCCAACATCACCGAAGGCGAGAAGTACAAGGTGTCCGACGTGAAGGTGTCGGGCGATACGGTCCTGCCGCAGGAGCAGGTCGAGAAGATGGTGGCCCTCCACAAGGGCGACGTGTTCTCCCGCGCCTTGGTCGAGTTCACCACCAACGCCATCGCCACGGTGCTCGGCAACATCGGTTACGCGTTCGCCGAGGTGGAACCGGTCCCGGAGATCAACCGCACCGACCACACGGTGGCGATCAACTTCGTGGTCAAGCCCGGCCCGCGCGTGACCGTGCGCCGCATCGTGTTCAAGGGCAACACCGCCACCAACGACGAAGTCCTGCGCCGCGAGATACGCCAGTTCGAGGGCGCCTGGTACTCGCAGGCGATGATCGACCGTTCCAAGATCCGCCTGCAGCGCACCGGCTTCTTCGAGACGGTCGAGATCGAGACCCCGGAAGTGCCCGGCCACAAGGACCAGGTGGACGTGGTCTACACGGTCAAGGAGCGCAATGCCGGCAGCTTCGTGTTCGGCATCGGCTATTCGCAGAACGCCGGCGTGGTCACCAGCATCCAGCTGTCGCAGAACAACTTCCTGGGCACGGGCAATCGCTTCCAGATCGGCCTGCAGAACAACAGCTACTCCAAGAGCATCAACTTCAGCTGGGTGGACCCGTACTTCACCGACGACGGCGTCAGCGTCGGCTACAACTTCAGCTACAGCGACTACAGCCAGTCGACCACGACCACGGCCCGCTACGGCTCCGGCAACGCGGCGGCCGAGGCGATCTTCGGCATCCCCCTGTCCGAGAACACGTCCATCACCGCCGCGCTGGGCATCTACCGTAACCAGGTGACCACCTACGACGGCTCCACGCCCCCGTCGGTGATCGAGTACCTCGACAAGACCCTCGGCGGCCGCGCGCCCACCGGCGGTCAGACCTTCCCGAGCGGCGACGACGACCTGAACCCGGCCACGCCCTCCACCAACGACGACGCGGATCCGGCGACCCTGGACCCGGTCACCACCACGCCGGACTACATCCGCCAGTGGACGATCAATGCCTGGACGATGCGCCTGGGCTACCAGGTCGATACCCGCAATGACTACCTGCTGCCCAGCCGCGGCATGTTGAACCGCGTGCAGGCCGAAGTCGCCCTGCCTGGCAGCGACCTCGAGTACTACCGCCTCAACTACGACTTCGAGTATTACCGTCCGCTGGGCGACTGGCTGATCATGAAGGCGGGCCTGAGCCTGGGCTACGGCGATGCGTACGGCGCGACGTCCAATGCACAGTGCCGGGTGTTCAACGCGACCGGCGTCCTGCTCTATCCGGTGCAGACGGCGGCCTGCGGCCTGCCGTTCTACAAGAACTTCTACGCCGGCGGTCCCGGTTCGGTGCGCGGCTTCACCGCCAATACCCTGGGCCCGACCACCACGTACGGCGGCTACTCGCGCCTGCAGCCGATCGGAGGGCCGATCAAGACCACCGGCACCTTCGAGTTCTTCTTCCCGCGCCTGCTCAGCGGCCCGGGGACGCGCATCTCCGCCTTCGTGGACTACGGCAATGTGTTCGCACGCACCGGCGACTTCTCCCTGAGCACGTTCCGGGTGACCACGGGCCTGGCCCTGCAATGGCAGTCGCCGGTCGGCCCGATCTCGATCAGCTATGCACTGCCGATCCGCAAGGAAGTCGGCGACGAGATCGAGCGCCTGCAGTTCACCTTCGGTAACCAGCAGTAGCACCGGGGCGCGGCATGCCCGGCCCCGGACGCAGCCTCGCCGACCTCGCCGCGCACTTCGGACTCGAACTGCGCGGCGATCCCACCACCCGGATCGACGGCATCGGCACGCTCGAGCGCGCCGGACCCGGACAACTGTCCTTCCTGGCCAATCCGCTCTATCGCCAGCAGCTGTCGGGCACGCGCGCGGCTGCCGTGGTCCTGCGCGAGGCCGACGCCGACGCCTGCCCGGTCCCCTGCCTGCTCGCTGCCGAGCCCTACGCTGCGTTCGCCAAACTGGCGGCGCTGTTCGACACCGCCACGGCGCGTCCGGCCGGCGTGCATCCGAGCGCCGTGGTCGATCCGTCTGCGACGGTCGCCGCCAGCGCGGGGATCGGGCCCCTGGCCTGGATCGGTCCGCGGGCGCGGATCGGCGAGGGTGCCTGGATCGGCCCGGGTTGCACGGTCGGTGAGGACTGCGAGGTCGGCGAGGGTTCGGAACTGATCGCGCGGGCCAGCCTGGTGACCCGGGTGCGCCTGGGCAAGCGGGTCCGCGTGCATCCCGGCGCGGTGCTCGGCGCTGACGGCTTCGGCCTGGCGATGGACGCGGGCCGCTGGATCAAGGTGCCCCAGCTGGGTGGCGTGCTGGTCGGCGACGACTGCGAGATCGGCGCCAACACCTGCATCGACCGCGGCGCGATCGACGACACCGTGCTCGAGGATGACGTGCGCCTGGACAACCAGATCCAGGTCGGCCACAACGTCCGCATCGGCGCGCATACCGCCATGGCCGGCTGCGTGGCTGTCGCCGGATCGACACGGATCGGGCGCTATTGCCTGATCGGGGGCGGCGCGGGCCTGGTCGGCCACATCGAGCTGTGCGACCGGGTGATGGTCACGGCGATGAGCCTGGTCACCCATTCCATCAGCGAGCCAGGCGAGTACAGCTCGGGCACCCCGATCCAGCGCAACCGCGACTGGCGCCGCAATGCGGCGCGTTTCAAGCAACTGGACCGGCTGGCGCGTAAAATCGCGGGCTTGAGCACCACCGAGGACTGACATGCCCGCCACGCCCCTTGCCCTGCCCGTGGACGTCACGCGCATCCAGCAGCTGCTGCCGCACCGCTATCCCTTCCTGCTGGTCGACCGCGTGATCGAGCTGGAGCCCGACAAGCGCATCCTGGCGATCAAGAACGTCACCATCAACGAGCCCTTCTTCCAGGGCCATTTCCCGGGGCATGCGGTGATGCCCGGCGTACTGGTGCTCGAGGCGCTGGCCCAGGCCGGCGGCCTGCTCACCCAGTTGTCCCTGGGCGAGGCCGCTCCGGACAAGCAGGACAAGCTGTTCTACCTGGTCAAGATCGACAACGCGCGCTTCTCCAGCATGGTCGTGCCCGGCGACCGGCTGGAGCTCGAAGTCAAGCTCAAGCGCATGATCCGCAACATGGCCATGTACGAGTGCGCCGCGCGCGTGGACGGCAAGCAGGTCGCCAGCGCCGACATCCTGTGCGCCGAGGGCCGCGGATGATCCACCCGAGCGCGCAGGTGGATCCCGGCGCGCGGATCGGGCCGCGGGTCGCGATCGGCGCGTTCACCATCATCGGCGCGGACGTGGAGATCGGCGAGGGCACCAGCATCGGCCCGCATTGCCTGGTCACCGGCCCGACCCGCATCGGCGCCGACAACCGCATCTTCTCGCATGCCGCGCTGGGCAGCGACCCGCAGGACAAGAAGTTCGCCGGCGAGCGCAGCGAGCTGGTGATCGGCGACCGCAATACCATCCGCGAGTTCACCACCTTCAGCCGCGGCACCGCCGACGGCGGCGGCGCGACGCGGGTCGGCGACGACAACTGGATCATGGCCTACGTGCACGTGGCGCACGATTGCGTGGTCGGGTCGAACACCATCTTCGCCAACAACGCCACGCTGGCCGGGCACTGCGAAGTCGGCGACTGGGTGATCCTGGGCGGCTTCGTCGGCGTGCACCAGTTCTGCCGCATCGGCGAACACGCGTTCATCGGCATGGGCGCGCTGATCAATGCCGACGTCCCGCCGTTCGTGCTGGTGGCCGCGGACTACGCCCACCCGCGCGGGATCAACTCCGAAGGACTGAAGCGGCGCGGCTTCGAGCCGGCGCAGGTGGCGGCGATCAAGCGCGCGTACCGCAGCCTGTACGTCTCCGGGCGGCCCATGGCCGAAGCGAAGGCGGAGCTTGCCGCCGCGGCGACCGATTCGGACGACGTGCGCCGCATGCTCGAGTTCATCGAGCGCAGCGAACGCGGCCTGTTGCGCTGACGCCGTGCGCATTGCCCTGGTCGCGGGCGAGGCTTCCGGCGACCTGCTTGGCGCCGGGCTCGCGGCCGAACTGAAGGCCCGCGTTCCGGGGATCGAACTGGCCGGCGTCGGCGGCCCGGAGATGCGCGCCGCCGGCGTGGACACCTGGGTGGATTGCGGCGAACTGGCGGTGATGGGACTGTCCGAAGTCCTGCGCCACCTGCCCCGCCTGCTGCGTCTGCGCCGTGCGTTGCGCGCCCGCCTGCTCGACTGGAAACCGGATGCGTTCGTGGGCATCGACGCGCCAGACTTCAACCTCGGCCTGGAGCGCGCGCTCAAGCACGCCGGCATCCCGACGGCGCACTACGTCAGCCCCTCGGTCTGGGCCTGGCGCGAAGGACGCGCGGCCAAGCTCGGCCGCAGCGCCGACCTGGTGCTCTGCCTGTTCCCGATGGAACCGCCGATCTACGCGCGCCACGGCATCGACGCGCGCTTCGTCGGCCATCCGCTGGCCGACCGCTTCGCGGCGCATCCCGACCGGGCCGCTGCGCGGCAGGCGCTCGGACTGGACGCCCACGCGCGCCTGCTGGCGATCCTGCCCGGCAGCCGCGGCGCGGAACTCGATCGCCTGCTGGCGCCGTTCCTGGCCGCCGCGCGCGCGCTGCAGGCGCGGATCCCCGGCCTGCAGCTGGTGCTGCCCGCGGCCAACGCCGCCTGCCGTGCGCGGATCGACGCCGAACTCGCCGCGCATCCCCTGCCCGGCCTGCGCGTGCTCGACGGCCGCGCCGACCAGGCGATGGTGGCGTCCGACGCGGTGTTGCTCGCTTCGGGCACCGCGGCGCTGGAAGCCCTTCTGGCGAAACGCCCGATGGTGGTGGGTTATCGCATCTCTGCCCTGACCTACCGCCTGGTCACCCTGCTGGGCCTGATGAAGGTGGATCGCTACAGCCTGCCGAACGTGCTGGCCAACGAGCCCATCGTCACCGAACTGATGCAGGACCAGTGCACGCCGGAAAACCTGGTCGCCGCCCTGGAGCCGCTGCTGCTCGATCCGCAGGCCCACGCCTCGCTGGAGCCGCGATACCTGGCGATCCACGAGCGGCTGCGCGGAGGTGGGTCGGCGGCGGCGGCGAAGGCGGTCCTGTCGCTGGCGAAGGGCGCGTCGTGAAACCGCCACGGCCCCTGGTCGCCGGCGTGGATGAAGCTGGGCGCGGCCCGCTGGCCGGGCCGGTGGCCTGCGCTGCGGTGATCCTCGACCCACGCCGCCGCATCCGCGGCCTGGGCGACTCCAAGGCGCTGCACGAGTCCGAACGGGAGCGCCTGTTCCCCCTGATCCTGGCGCGCTGCATCGCCTGGCAGGTGGTGCTGGTCGAGCGCGAGGAAATCGACCGCCTGAACATCCTCTGGGCGACGATGACCGGCATGCGCCGCGCCTTGGCGCTGCTGGCGCCGGCGGCGGGACACGCGCTCATCGATGGCGACCGCGTGCCGCCGGGCCTGTGCTGTCCCGCCGTGGCCGTGGTTGGCGGCGATGCGATCGAGCCCGCGATCATGGCGGCCTCGATCCTGGCGAAGGTGAGCCGCGACCGGCACATGCGCGCCCTGCATGCACGCCATCCCGGCTACGGTTTCGACCGCCACAAGGGCTACGGAACCCCCGAACACCTGGCGGCGCTCGATCGCATCGGACCCTGCGCCGAACACCGGCGCAGTTTTGCGCCGGTACGACTCCGGTTGCCCGAAAACGAGCGAGTGCAGGGCTTGCAGGAAGCGTTTGACATGCCCGAGGCGACGGCGTAAATCGAAGCTTGCATCCGGCGCGGATGCGGTTGCGGACGGCACCCTGCCGACCAGCCGACGCAGCCCCACACTGGCCGGCAGCGAGGCGATCATGCGCCATCCTGCCCCCACCCCGACCGAGTCGCCGCTGCCGATGCAGGCTGCGCGCAACCAGCACCGCCGCCGCAATGCAGGCCCGATCCGCCTGGATGCCGCCGGCATCGATGCGTTCAACCGCCTGGTGCATTCGCTGTACCCGGATGCGCCGCACATCGACGCCGATGCGATCGCGAGCATGGCCCGCTGGCTGGAGGCACAGCCGCCGTCGCAACGTGACTTCCTGTTGCGCTCGCGACTTGGCCGCCTGGCCGAGCTGGAGGCGATGCGCCGCGACACGGCCTGGCCCGTGGACCCGGCCCAGGTCCGTCGCATCGACGCCATCCTCGCCTATGTCGATCGCGAGGACGACCTGATCCCGGATCGCGTGCCCGTGCTCGGCAACCTCGACGATGCGCTGCTGCTCAAACTCGCCTGGCCGATGCTGGCCGAAGACGTGGACGACTACCGTGACTTCTGCCGCTTCCGCAGCGACGTGGGCGATGCGCTCGGCCGCCCGGTCAACCAGGTCGACTGGATGCGCACGCGCAGCGAGGAAGGCGCGCTGTGGGAGCAATTGCATCGCGTGCACGGCCAGGACTATGCCGACCATCGCGCGCCGTCGACGGTTTTCCGCGTCAGCTAGCCCGCTCGCCGTGCACGTCCGGCGCGGATGCCGCGTCGCGCCGGTGCGCTAGCCCGAAGGTCATGCCCACCAACGACCCGCGCAACCACGCTTGCAACCTTCCACAATCGTCGCGCATCCATCTGGTATGCGCGGGCCAACCGGCCCATGACGGGAGCTTGCAATGCACACCACGCACTCGCGATTCGAACACCTTCCGCTGCCGCTTCCGCAGGCCGGCAACGCCGCTGTCGCGCACGACGGGCTGAAGCTCGCCGACGCCGCCCTGCTGGCCTTCAACGTCGAACTGCATGACCTGCGCGGCGACGCGCCCGACGTGGACGCCGGGCAGGTCGCCGACCTGGCGCGCTGGCTGCAGGCGCTGCCGCCGGAAACGGCCGCAGCGACGATCGAACTGCGCCTGGCGCGCGCCGAAACCCTGCGCCGGATGCTGGACGACGGCGACTGGCCGCTGCCGTCGGATCTGTCCGCGCGCGGGCGCCGCCTGGTCGACTACATCCACCGCTGCCACGACCTGATCCCCGACGACCAGCCCCGGCTGGGCTATCTCGACGATGCCCTGCTGGTCGAATTGAGCTGGTCGGGATTCGCGGGCGAGGTACAGGATTACCTGGACTTCAGACGCTGGTGCGGCCAGGCACCCTTCCGTGGCAATGCCGAGGAGCGGCGCATCGCCTGGGAGGCCGACTGCCTGGCCGAGGCCGGCGCGATCGTGCACCGCCAGCAAGTGCGTGAGCGCGGCTATGCCCGCCCCGAGCCACTGAGCCGACCCTTCCGCGTCTGCTGACTTGCCCGGCACGCGCTGCCGTCGCAGCGGCAACGGCGGGCCCGCCGCCCGCCGCGCGAGGCGATCTGTCAAGCCTTGTCGGCCCACCGGCCCCGGCCTAAGCTGGGGTCCGGCTTCGGGCCCCTCGGCATGTCCCCCACGTTCGTCCACCTGCACCTGCACAGCGAGTATTCGCTGACGGATTCGACGCTCCGCATTGCGTCGCTGGTGCAGCGCTGCGCGGAACTCGGCCTGCCCGCGGTTGCGGTCACCGACACCAGCAACCTGTTCGCGCTGGTCAAGTTCTTCAAGGCCGCCGAAGCGGGCGGACTGAAACCGATCGCGGGCGCCGACCTGTGGGTCGCCGAGGACGGACAGGCGCCGGCGCGCGTCACCGTGCTGTGCCTGGACCACGACGGCTTCCTCAGTCTTTCGCGGCTGATCACCCGCGCCTTCCTCGAAGGCCACCGCGGCGACTTCGTGGCGGTGCGCCCCGCTTGGCTGCTTGGCGAATCCAGGGGACTGGTCCTGCTCGCCGGCCGCGAGAGCCCGGTCGGGCAGGCGCTTGCGGGCGGGCGGCGGGAACTTGCGTCGGCCCTCCTGCACGACTGGCGCGCGTCCTTCCCGGACCGCCTCTACTTGGAACTGACGCGCACCAGCCGGGATGGCGAGGCGGCCTTCAACGCCGCTGCGCTCGAGCTGGCGCAGGAGCACGGCTTGCCCGTGGTCGCCAGCAACGACGTGCGCTTCCTCGAGCGCGGCGATTTCGACGCGCACGAGGCGCGCGTGTGCATCGCCACCGGCCGGGTGCTCGACGATCCCAAGCGGCCACGCGAGTATTCGCCGGAGCAATACCTGAAATCGCCGGAAGAGATGGCGGCGTTGTTCGCCGACCTGCCCGAGGCGCTGCAGAACACCGTCGAACTGGCCCGGCGCTGCAACTTCGAACTCAAGCTGGGCACCTACTACCTGCCCGACTTCCCGGTTCCGGAGGGTTACACGCTCAATTCATGGATCGGCGAACAGGCGCAGGCGGGCCTGGCGCGGCGGCTGGCAAAGCACGGCCTGGCGACCGGCCTCGACGATGCCCATTACCTGTCCCGTCTCGAGACCGAACTTGGCGTGATCGAGGCGATGGGTTTCCCGGGCTACTTCCTGATCGTTGCCGACTTCATCAACTGGGGCAAGGCGAACGACATCCCGGTCGGACCCGGCCGCGGCTCCGGCGCCGGATCGCTGGTGGCTTGGGCCCTGGGCATCACCGACCTGGACCCGCTGCGCTACGACCTGCTGTTCGAGCGCTTCCTCAATCCCGAGCGCGTGTCGATGCCCGACTTCGACATCGACTTCTGCATGGACGGTCGCGATGCGGTGATCGACTACGTCGCGCAGAAGTACGGGCGCGACAGGGTCAGCCAGATCATCACCTACGGCACCATGGCGGCCAAGGCGGTGGTGCGCGACACCGGCCGCGTGCTCGGCCATCCGTACGGGTTCGTCGACTCGATCGCCAAGCTCATCCCGCTGACGCTGGGGATCAGCCTGGACGATGCGCTCGGCGAATCGCCGGCGGCGCGCAAGGACTCCAACCTGGCCTCGGCCGAGCTGATCGCCCGCTACCGCGACGAGGACGACGTGCGCGACCTGCTCGACCTGGCGCGCAAGCTCGAGGACCTCACCCGCAACGCCGGCAAGCATGCCGGCGGCGTGGTGATCGCGCCGTCGCCGCTCACCAACTTCTCGCCGCTGTTCGCCGAGCATGTTGGAAAGGGTGAAGGCACACGCAGCGTAGTCACGCAGTTCGACAAAGATGATGTCGAGGCGATCGGTTTGGTCAAGTTCGATTTCCTGGGCCTGCGCACGCTTACCATCATCGACTGGGCGGTGAAGGCGATTAATGCCAGGCGCGTGGCCGGCGGGGACGCGCCGCTCGACATCCTGGCCCTGCCGCTCGACGACATGCCGACCTACAAGCTGCTTTCGAAGGGCCTGACCACGGCGGTGTTCCAGTTCGAGTCGCGCGGCATGAAGGACTACATCCGCAAGCTGGAGCCCGACTGCTTCGAGGACCTGATCGCGTTGGCGGCACTGTTCCGCCCGGGCCCCCTGGGCGCGGGCATGGTGGACGACTTCATCAACCGCCGGCACGGCCGCGCCGAGGTGAGTTACCCGCATCCCCTGCTGGAACCGATCCTCAAGCCGACTTACGGCGTGATCGTGTACCAGGAACAGGTGATGCAGATCGCCCAGGTGATGGCCGGCTACTCGCTGGGCGGCGCCGACCTGCTGCGTCGTGCCATGGGCAAGAAGAAGCCCGAGGAGATGGCCAAGGAACGCTTCAAGTTCGAGGACGGTGCGGCCGGCAACAAGATCCCGGCCCCGACCGCCTCGTCGATCTTCGACCTGATGGAGAAGTTCGCCGACTACGGCTTCAACAAGTCGCACTCGGCGGCCTATGCGCTGGTCGCCTACCAGACCGCCTGGCTGAAGACCCACCATGCGGCCGAGTTCATGGCCGCGACGCTGTCCTCGGACATGGACAACACCGACAAGGTCGTGGTCTTCCTGGAGGATGCGCGCGCGATCGGGCTGTCGGTGCTGCCACCCGACGTCAATGCCTCGACCTACATGTTCGAAGCGCTGGATGCCGGCACCGTGCGTTACGGCCTGGGCGCGGTGAAGGGCGTCGGCCGCGGCGCCTGCGAGGCGATCGCTGCAGCACGCCGCGCCGGCGGGCAAGGGGTCGAAGGAAAATTCCGCGACCTGCTCGACTTCTGCCAGCGCGTGGATGCCACCCGTTTGAACAAGCGCGTGCTCGAGGCGCTGGTGCAGGCCGGCGCGCTGGACGGGATGGGCACGAACCGCGCCTCGCTCATGCTGCAGTTGCCGGAGGCCATGCGCGCGACCGAGCAGCTTGCGCGCGAGCGCGAGGCAGGACAGAGCTCGCTGTTCGGCGGCGGCGCCATGCCGGAGATCCGCATCCAGCTGCCCAGCGCGCCGGACTGGAGCCTGGAGCAGAAACTGGCCGGCGAGCGCGAGACGCTCGGGCATTTCCTCAGCGGCCATCCGCTCGATCCCTGGAAGGCGGAACTTGCCGACCTGGTCGGCATCCACCTGGGCGAGCTCGAGCGCGTGTTCGCCGAGCGCAAGAACAACCGCGGCGAAGCGCAGGTGGTGGTCGCGGGCCTGGTGACGGCGGTGCGCCGGCGCGGCGACAGCCAGGCCTTCGTGCAGATCGAGGATACCCGCGGCCGCCTCGAGTGCGCCTTCTTCAGCGACGCCTTCATCCAGTTCGCGCCGCTGCTGTCGCGCGACCGCATCGTGGTGGTGGAAGGCGGGTTGCGCGAGGACAGTTTCAATGGCGGATTCTCGCTGCGCGCCCGGCAGGCCTGGGATTTCCGCCAACTCTGCAGCCAGTGCGGGCGCCGCCTCGCACTGACGGTGGACCTGCGCCTGCCCGGCGCCTGGGAGCGACTGCAGCAGGCCATGGCCGCTTTCAGGCCGGGCGGCACGCCACTGCGGCTGGACGTGGTGACAGCCAGCTCGCGCGGCGTGGTCGAGCTCAACGGCGGCAATTCGGTGCGCACCGAGGCCGAGTTGCTCAGCCAACTGCGCGCCCTGCCCGGCGTCAGCCAGGTGGCCCTGGCCCTGCACCGGCCCTGGTCGGCCTAGCGCTGATACCATTTCCCGACGATTCCGGCCAAACTGGCACGAATGAACCCGAACTTCCTCGATTTCGAACAACCCATCGCCGATCTCGAAGCCAAGATCCAGGAACTGGGTCGGGCCAGCAGCGGCCAGTCGGTGAACATCGATGCCGAAGTCGGCGGCCTGCAGGAGAAGCTGCGCGTCCGCACCGCCGAGATTTTCGCGGCACTCTCGCCCTGGCAGATTTCCCAGCTCGCGCGCCATCCGCAACGGCCCTACACGCTCGACTACCTGGGCCTGGTCTGCGAGGAGTTCCACGAACTCGCCGGCGATCGTGCCTACGCCGACGACGCGGCGATCGTCGGTGGCCTGGCCCGTATTGGCGGTCGCGCCTGCATGGTGATCGGCCAGCAGAAGGGTCGCGACACCAAGTCCAAGATCCGGCGCAACTTCGGCATGCCGCGGCCCGAGGGCTATCGCAAGGCACTGCGCCTGATGAAGATGGCCGAGCGCTTCGGCCTGCCCCTGCTGACCTTCATCGACACGCCCGGCGCCTACCCTGGCGTCGGCGCGGAAGAACGCGGCCAGTCCGAAGCCATCGCGCGGAACCTGCTGGAGATGGCCGAACTGCGCATCCCGGTGCTGTGCACGGTGATCGGCGAAGGCGGCTCGGGCGGCGCGCTGGCGATCGGCGTGGGCGACCGTACGCTCATGCTCGAATACAGCACCTACTCGGTCATCTCGCCGGAAGGCTGCGCCTCGATCCTGTGGAAGTCGGCCGACAAGGCCAAGGACGCCGCCGAGGCCCTGGGCCTGACCGCCGCGCGCCTGCTCGAGCACAAGCTGGTGGATCGGATCGTGCCCGAGCCGCTGGGCGGCGCGCACCGCGACCCTGCCGCGATGGCCGCCACGCTGAAGCAGGTGTTGCTGGAGGAACTGGCCGAAATCGAGCGCCTGGACATCGGCACCTTGCTTGACCGCCGCTACCAGCGCCTGCGCGCCTACGGGGCCTACGAGGCCGCCTGATCGCCGCGGGCGATCGGCCGCGCCCTGCCGCCATGGAGGCCTTCCCCGGCCAGGTGCTGGCGCCGCTGCACGGACGGCGCGTCTTGCTGGGCTACAGCGGCGGCCTGGATTCGACCGCGCTTCTGCACGCGCTCGCGGCGCAGCGCGAGGGCCTGGCCGGACTGCGCGCCGTGCACGTGGACCACGCACTGCATGCCGACTCGGCGCGCTGGTCCGCACACTGCGTCGCCACCTGCGCGGCGCTTGGCATCGTGCTGGAGACGCGTCGCGTCGCTGTGGTGGAGGACGGACGCGGCCTGGAGGCGGCGGCGCGTGATGCGCGCCTGGCGGCGTTCGTCGCTGTCCTGGATGCGGGGGAAACGCTGGTCCTGGCGCAACACCGCGACGACCAGGCGGAAACCGTGTTGCTGCGCCTGCTGCGCGGCGCCGGCAGCGGGGGCCTGGGAGCGATGCGGAGCGAACGCGAATTCGGGCAGGGACGCCTGGCCCGCCCCCTGCTCGACACGCCGCGCAGCCAGCTGCGCGATTACGCGAGGCGGCACGCCCTGCACTGGATCGAGGACCCGTCCAACCAGGACACGCACCACGACCGCAACCACCTGCGCCATGCCGTCCTGCCGGCCCTGCGCGCGCGCTGGCCGCAGGCGGACCAGGCGCTGGCGACCAGCGCCCGGCTGGCAGCGGAAGACGCGCTGCTGCTCGCGGAGGAGGCTTCACGGCGCCTGGCCGGGGCGCGGCTGCCTGATTCGCCCGCGGCCCTGTCGGTAACCGCCTTGCTCGAGCTGTCGGCGCCGTGGCGCGCGCGCGTGTTGCGGGCCTGGTTCGCCGAACAGGGCCTGCCGCCAGCGCCGGCGCGGATGCATGCGCGGATCGATGCAGAACTGCTGTCGGCGCGGCGCGATTCGCTGGCTGTCGTGCGCTGGCCCGGCGCCCAGTTGCGGCGCTGGCGCGATGCCTTGCATGCCGGCACGCCCACCGACGGGCACGCGGCCGACTGGCAGCGTCATTGGAATGGCGCGGGCTGGCTGTCCCTGCCGGATGGATCGCAACTCGGGTTCGAGCAAAATTCCGGGAAGGGTTTCGCGGATGCCGCGGTGCGCGCAGACCCGGACTTCCACAGCGCATTGCAGGGCGACTTCGGCCCCTTGCGGGTGCAACCCAGGCAGGGCGGCGAACGCATGCGCCTGCCAGGCCGCCAGCACCATCACCGCCTCAAGCACCTGCTCCAGGACAGCGGACTGCCGCCCTGGCGTCGCGACGCACTCCCGCTGCTGTTCGCCGACGACGGCGAACTGCTTGCCGCCGGCGACCGCCTGCTCGCTGCGCGCCTGCTGGACTGGTCCCAGGTCCATGCCTGCCGCCTGCGCTGGCGCCACGCCGGCGATTGACCCCCGCGGGGCCGAGGCGCGACACTGGCCGCATGAGCAAAGCCACGCCGGACACCGCCTCCCCTGTTGCCACGTTCGAGCGCTCGCTCGACGAACTCGAACAACTGGTGCAGCGCATGGAAAAGGGCGACCAGAGCCTGGACGAATCCCTGGCCGCCTACGAGCGCGGGGTCGCGCTGTATCGCGAATGCCAGAAGGCGCTGGAACAGGCCGAACAGCGGGTCCGCCTGCTCACCGACCCCGCCGATCCCGCCTCGGGCGAGGATTTCGACGCCCATGGGGCTTGAGCCCGGCCTGATCCCGGGCTGGCAGTCGCGCATCGAAGGGCAGCTGGACCTCGCCCTGGCGGGCGTCGACGCGGCTCCGCGATTGCAGGCTGCGATGCGCCATGCCGTGCTCGGCGGCGGCAAGCGACTTCGCCCCTTGCTGGCATACGCCGCTGCACGCGCGTTCGGCGGCGAGGCCGCGCAGGTCGATGCGGCCGCGGTCGCAGTCGAGCTGGTGCACGCCTTTTCGCTGGTGCACGACGACCTGCCGGCGATGGACGACGACGCGTTGCGCCGAGGCCGGCCGACCGTGCACGTGGCCTTCGACGAGGCGACCGCCATCCTCGCCGGCGACGCGCTGCAGGCCGAGGCCTTCCGCGTGCTGGCCGAGGCGCCGCATGGCGCCGACACGCGCATCGGCCTGGTGCGCGAACTGGCCCTGGCCAGCGGCGCGGTTGGCATGTGCGGCGGCCAGATGCTCGACATGCAGGCCACGGGCGGCGGGCTGGCGCTGCCGTCGCTCGAGCGCCTGCATGCGCTCAAGACCGGCGCTCTGATCCGCGCGTCGGTGCGCATGGGCGCGCTGTGCGCGGCGGCGCCGCGCGGCGTGGTGGACGGGCTCGACGGATTCGCCGCGGCGCTGGGCCTGGCCTTCCAGGTGCGCGACGACCTGCTGGACGTGGAAGCCAGCTCGCAACAACTCGGCAAGACGGCCGGAAAGGACGCCGCCCAGGGCAAGACGACCTATGTCAGCCTGCTCGGCGCGCAGGCCACGCGCGCCCTGCTGTCGGACCTGCGCGAACGCATGCAATCGGCGCTCGCGGCCCTCGGGCCGGACGCCGATGCACTGCGCGCGCTGGCCGAGTTCAGCGTCGCGCGGGACAGCTGACCCGCGCGACGCGGTGGCTCACTTGACCAGGCGGATGGTCAGCGGATAGCGATAGGCGTGGCCTTCGTTGGCCTTGATCGCAGCCATGATGATCAGCACCAGCGCGGCGACGCCGACGATGACCATGACCGGCCCGGTGAGGATGATCCCGATTCCGAGGGTCACGACCGTCAGGACCAGCATCAGCAGCATGATCGCGGAGACGGTGATGTTGAAGTTCAGCGCTTCCTTGGCCTGGTCGGCGACGAAGGGCATGGTGTCCTTCTTCATCAACCAGATGACCAGCGGGCCCAGGAAGAATCCCCAGCCGCCGATGGCACCGGTCAGCAACCCGCCCGCGAGCGCGGACAGGTGCGCGAACATCGCCCACTGGCGCTCCTCGGCGCTGGGCACCCCGCCCATCGCCGGCTCCAGCGGCGGAGGTGGCGGGGAAGGCGGTGGCGGCGTCGTGTTTTCCATCGGATCGGACATGCAATGTTCCCCTGGCTCGCGCGCCCCTCGCGCGCCGCCCTAACTTCCGCCGCCCAACCATCGCTGTCAAGCTCGGGGCCGGCGCGCACCAGCCGCAGCGGCTTCAACCGGCGCCGGCGACCGTCATCTTGCCGACCAGGATCGAACCGGTGCGGATGTGCGAGCGCAGGTCCACGTCGCTGCCGACGGCGCGGATGTCGCGGAACATCCCGCGCAGGTTGCCGGCGACGGTCGCCTCGTCCACCGCGTGCACGATCTTCCCGCCCTGCACGAGGAAGCCGGCGGCGCCGCGCGAATAGTCGCCGGTCATGGTGTTGACGCCCTGGCCCATCAGTTCGGTGACCAGCAGGCCATCGCCCAGCCGCGCCAGCATGTCGTCGAATCCGCCGGCGTTGGCGCCGACGCTGAGGTTGTGCACGCCGCCGGCGTTGGCGGTGGTCTGCAGGCCGAGCTTGCGCGCGGAATAGCTGCCGAGCACGTAGCGGACCAGCACGCCGTCGCGCACCAGGTCCTGCTTGCGCGTGGCCACGCCCTCGGCGTCGAAGGAGGCGGAACGGAAGCCGCGGCGGACGAAGGGGTCCTCCTCGATCCAGAACCAGTCGGGGAACAACTGCGTCCCGGCCGAATCGAGCAGGAAGCTCGCGCGCCGGTACAGCGCCCCGCCCGCCACCGCGCCGAGCAGGTGGCCGACCAGGCTGCGCGCGACCTCGGGCGCGAACAGCACGGGCATCTCGCCGGTGCGGATCGGCCGCGGGTCGAGCCGGGCGACCGTGCGCTCGGCGGCGCGCCGGCCGACCGACGCGGGCGATTCGAGCTCGTCGGCGTCCAGGGCCGTGGTGTACCAGTAATCGCGCTGCATGCCGTCGTCGCGGCCCGCGATCAGCGAGCAGCTGATCGAGTGGCTGGTGCCCCGCTCGAAGCCGGAGAAGCCATGGCTGTTGGCGTACACCGACAGGCTCTCGCCGGTGTTGACCGCGGCCCCGTCGGAATTGGAGATCCGCGGATCGGATGCCCGGCCGCGCTCCTCGGCCGCCAGCGCGAGCGCGATCGCCCGGTCGGCGTCGATGGCCCAGGGATGGAACTGGTCGAAGTCGGCCAAATCCCGTGCCATGAGCCCGGCGTCGGCCAGCCCGGCGGCGGAGTCGGACTCGGTGAACTTCGCAATGGCGCAGGCCTGGTCCACGGTGGCGACCAGGCTGGCAGGCTGCAGGTCGGCAGTGCTGGCACTGGCCTTGCGCTGGCCGAAGTAAACGGTCAGCGAGACGCCGCGGTCGCGGGTACGTTCGACGGTTTCGACCTCGCCCATGCGCACATTGACCGCCAGGCCGATGTCCTCGTTGATCGAGACCTCCGCCTGGCTGGCGCCGCGCGCGGCGGCGATTTCAAGCACTTCCCGGGCCAGGGCGGACAGGCGCTGGGCGTCATCGAGTGTGACGGAGTTGGCGAGTTCAGTTTCCATGCCCAATACTATGCGTGAAACCCCCCATCCGGACCCAGGCCCTTGCAGCAGGTTGATGACGATTCAGGCGAGTACGACGGCCCCAGCCGCAGCGAGCTGCGCCGAGAAGCGCTGGCCGTGCGCGAGCTGGCCGAGCGCCTGGTCGAGCAGCCCCCGGCGCGGCTGCAACAGTTGCCCCTGGCCGAGGACCTGCTGGCGATCGCCCTGTCGGCCCAACGGATCACCGCGCAGATCGCGCACAAGCGGCAGGTGGGCTTCCTGGCCAAGAAGCTGCGCCGCGAGGACGACGACACCCTGATCGCCCTGCGCGCGGCGCTGGAGCACGACAAGGCCGACTCGCGGCGCGAGGCCGCGGCCCTGCACCGGGTGGAAGCCCTGCGCGAGCAGTTGATCGCTGGCGGCGATGCAGAATTGGGGGACCTGGTCGCCGCCCACCCGCGCGCCGACCGCCAGCGTCTGCGCCAGCTGGTGCGCAATGCGCGCGAGGAAAAATTGCGCAACAAGCCGCCGCATTCCTACCGCGAACTGTTCCGCGAGCTGCGCGACCTTGTGGGTGCCGCCCCGGCCGTCGACGAAGAACCCTGAACGGGGCCGGTTCTTTCACACCGCGGCCAGAAAACGCGAAGATCGGGGCCGGTTCCTTCACGCAGCGGCCGCAGATAGTCGCGAAATGAAACGGTTTCACGCCGCTGCGTGAAGGAACCGGTCCCGATTTGCCTGAGTGGCGAGCCGCGGTGTGAAAGAACCGGCCCCGTTCAGGAGGCCGTGCCGCCGACGGTCATGGCGTCGATCTTGAGCGAGGGTTGGCCGACACCGACCGGCACGCTCTGCCCGTCCTTGCCGCAGACTCCCACGCCCGCGTCGAGCTGCAAGTCGTTGCCGACCATGCTCACGCGATTCATCGTCTCCGGCCCGTTGCCGATCAGCGTGGCGCCCCTCACCGGCCGGGTAATTTTCCCGTTCTCGATCAGGTAGGCCTCGCTGGCCGAGAACACGAACTTGCCGCTGGTTATATCCACCTGGCCGCCGCCGAAATTCGGCGCATACAGGCCGCGCTCCACCGAGGCGATCATCTCCGCCGGGTCGTGCATGCCTGCAAGCATGTAGGTATTGGTCATGCGCGGCATCGGCAGGTGGGCGAAGCTCTCGCGCCGGCCATTGCCGGTCGGCGCCATGTCCATCAGCCGCGCATTCAGCGTGTCCTGCAGGTAGCCGCGCAGGATGCCGTCGTCGATCAGGGTGGTGCACTGGGTGACCGTGCCCTCGTCGTCGATGTTCAGCGAGCCGCGGCGCGCGGCCAGCGTGCCGTCGTCCACGATGGTCACACCGGGCGCGGCGACGCGCTGGCCGATGCGCCCGGAATACACCGACGTGCCCTTGCGATTGAAATCGCCCTCGAGGCCGTGGCCGACCGCCTCGTGCAGGAGCACGCCGGGCCAACCGGGGCCGAGCACCACCGGCATGACGCCGGCCGGCGCGTCCACCGCCTCGAGTTGCACCAGCGCCTGGCGCAGCGCTTCGCGCGCGGTCGCTTCGTGCCGACCGGCGGCGAACAGCTCCTCGTAGGAATGCCGCCCGCCGCAACCCGCATAGCCCGACTCGCGCCGGCCGGCCTGTTCCACGTACACCTGCACGTTGAAGCGCACCAGCGGACGCACATCGGCCGCCAGCACGCCGTCGCTGCGCGCGACCAGGATGGTGTCCACCGCGCCGCTCAGGCTGACCACCACCTGGGTCACGCGCGGATCGGCGGCGCGCAACATGGCGTCGATCTCGCGCAGCACGGCCACCTTGCGCTCGGCAGCCATCGCCGCGATCGGATCGGTCGGGGCATACAGCGCGCGCCCGGCCACCGCAATGCGCTGGCCCGCCGCCTGCGTGCCGCCATCGCGGCTGATCGCTCGCGCGGCGGCGGCGGACTCCAGCAGCGCCTCGCTGCGGATGTCATCGGAATAGGCGAAGCCGGTCTTCTCGCCGCTCACCGCGCGTACGCCGACGCCCTGCTCGATCGCATGCGCGCCGTCCTTGACGATGCCGTCCTCCACCGTCCAGCTCTCACGCCGGCTGTGCTGGAAATACAGGTCGCCGTAGTCCACCCCGGGGCCCATCAGCCGCGACAGGCCCGCGTCGACCGCAGACAGGTCCAGGCCGCCGGGGGCCAGCAGGCGGGATTGCGCAAGCTCGAGGATCTGGCTCATGTTGCTCCGTGGATTGCCGCCGCGCGGGGACGTCCCGCGCCTGCTGTCATTGATGGGTATGCCGCCGCCACGATCAAGGCTCGCCGGCCGGTGAATCGACAGCCGCCGCTTCGCGGTTTCCGCGATCGGGACCTTTTTCGATGACTTTCACCACCGGCTTGGCCCAGGGACCGGTGACGCGATAGACCACGCGCGTGGTCTGCTTGAGCGGCTTCTGCATCACCGCCTGGGCCATGGCCCCGACCGCCGCGCCAATCGGTCCGCCGGTGAGCATGCCGATCACCGGCAGGATGCCGCCCGCCTTGGGCAGGACCTCGACCCGCTGGTCGTAGACCTGATCGCGCATGCCGGTGGCGCCGCTGACACGGATTTCCGCCGCCGGCCCGTCGATGCGCAGGTTGTCCGTGCGCGCCTTGCCGTCGCTGAAGCTGAAA
>JANXUD010000023.1 GCA_025352045.1 Gammaproteobacteria bacterium
GGACCTTGCCGCGTGCGGCGCAGGGTTTCGACGGCAAGGAGGTCTGGGCGGCGCTGAAGGACGCGCTCTGGGAGTTGCCGCTGCCCGTCATCGTGCTGGGCGGAATCTATTCCGGCAAGTTCGCGGCGAGCGAGGCGGCAGCTATCACAGTACTTTATGTATTCATCGTAACTGTATGTATTAAAAAAGAAATAAAGTTCCGAAAACTACCGGAATTGATGTCCGAGGCGATGCGTCTGGTCGGTGCGATCCTGATCATCCTGGGCGCCGCCGGCGCCTTGTCGAATTGGCTGGTGGACCAGGAAGTCCCGAACCATTTGTTCGACTTCAGCCGGAAATTCGTGCATTCGCCGGCCATGTTCCTGCTCTTGCTCAACGCGGCGCTGCTGCTGGTCGGCATGTTCATCGACATCTTTTCGGCGATCGTGATCCTGACGCCGCTACTGGTTCCGGTGGCGGTCGCCTACGGTATCCACCCGGTGCATTTCGGCATCGTCATGCTGGCCAACCTGCAGATTGGCTACTTCATGCCCCCGGCGGGCATGGACCTGTTCATCGCGGCGTATCGCTTCAAGATCGGCATCCTTCCGCTGGCGCGGGCCTGCGTGCCCTTCTTCCTGCTCGTCGGCGGGGCCCTGCTGGTGATCACCTGGTGGCCCTGGCTGTCCCTGGCCCTGCTGGCCAAGCCCATCGGGCCTTGAGTGGGAGCGGGTGTGGGAAGCCGCTCCCACAGGCTATAATTGCGCGCTTCCCGTTCCCGGAGCCGTCCATGCTGCGCATCCAGGCCGAAGCGCTGACGTTCGACGACGTCTCCCTCGTTCCCGCCCATTCCATCGTCCTGCCCAAGGACGTCAGCCTCGGCACCGAGCTGACCCGCAGCCTGCGCCTGAACCTGCCGATCCTGTCCGCCGCCATGGACACGGTCACCGAAGCCCGGCTTGCCATCACCATGGCCCAGCTCGGCGGCATCGGCATCCTGCACAAGAACATGAGCGTGCAGCAGCAGGCGGCAAACGTCGCCCAGGTCAAGCAGTTCGAAGCCGGCGTCATCCGCAATCCCTTCACCGTCACGCCGACCACCACGATCGGCGAAGTCCTGCGCCTGACGCGGGCGCGCAACATCTCCGGCGTGCCGGTGGTGGACAACGGACTGCTGGTCGGCATCGTCACCAGCCGCGACATGCGCTTCGAGACCAAGCTCGACGATCCGGTCCGGCACATCATGACCAAGAAGGACAAGCTCGTGACCGTGCGCGAAGGCGCCTCGGACGAGGAAGTCCTGCAGCTGATGCACAAGTACCGGATCGAGAAGGTGCTGGTGGTGGACGACGAGTTCCGCCTGCGCGGCCTGATCACGGTCAAGGACATCCAGAAGGCGCGCGACAACCCCAACGCCGCCAAGGATTCGGCCGAGCGCCTGCTGGCCGGCGCCGCCGTCGGAGTCGCGGGCGACACCGAGGCGCGGGTCGAGGCCCTGGTCGGCGCCGGCGTGGACGTGATCGTGGTGGATACCGCCCACGGCCACTCGCAGGGCGTGCTCGAGCGCGTGCAGTGGGTCAAGAAGAATTTCCCGAACGTGCAGGTCATCGGCGGCAACATCGTCACCGGTGACGCAGCGCTGGCGCTGATGGACCATGGCGCGGACGCGGTGAAGGTCGGCGTCGGCCCCGGGTCGATCTGCACCACGCGCATCGTCGCCGGTGTCGGCGTGCCGCAGATCACCGCCATCGCGATGGTGGCCGAGGTATTGAAGGGGCGCATTCCACTGATCGCCGACGGCGGCATCCGCTATTCCGGCGACATCGCCAAGGCGCTGGTCGCCGGCGCCAGCACGGTGATGATCGGCGGCCTGTTCGCGGGCACCGAGGAAGCGCCGGGAGAGGTCGAGCTCTACCAGGGCCGGTCGTACAAGAGCTATCGCGGCATGGGCTCGCTGGGCGCGATGGAGCAGGGCAGCAAGGACCGCTATTTCCAGGATGCGTCGGATGCCGACAAGCTGGTGCCGGAGGGCATCGAGGGCCGCGTGCCGTATCGCGGGCCGCTGGCCAACATCGTGCACCAGCTCGCCGGCGGCATCCGCGCGTCGATGGGCTACGTCGGCTGCGCCACGATCGAAGACATGCGCACGCGTCCGAAGTTCGTGCGGGTGACCACGGCCGGCACGCGCGAGAGCCACGTGCACGACGTGCAGATCACCAAGGAACCGCCGAACTACCGGGCGTCGTGAGCATGGACATCCACGGCGACAAGATCCTGATCCTCGATTTCGGGGCGCAGTACACCCAGCTGATCGCGCGCCGCGTGCGCGAATTCGGCGTCTATTGCGAGATATGGGCCTGGGACCACGACCCTGCCGAGATCGCGGCCTTCGCGCCGAAGGGCATCATCCTGTCCGGCGGCCCCGAGTCCACCATCGAGGCCGGTTCCCCGCGCGCCCCGCAAGCGGTCTACGATGCCGGCGTGCCCCTGCTGGGAATCTGCTATGGCATGCAGACCATGGCGATGCAATTGGGTGGCCTGGTCGAAGGAGGCCACCACCGCGAGTTCGGCGCGGCCCAGGCGGAGGTCGGCGCGGAATGCGCTCTGCTCGATGGGCTGAAGGACCATGCCGGCTCGCCGCCGAAGCTCGACGTCTGGATGAGCCACGGCGACCGCGTCACCGCGGTGCCGGCCGGCTTCGCGGTGACCGCGCGCACCGACACGGTGCCGATCGTGGCCATGGCCGACGAGGCGCGGCGCTGGTACGGCGTGCAGTTCCACCCCGAGGTCACCCACACCAAGTCCGGCGAGGCGATGCTGCGTCGTTTCGCGGTGGACATCTGCGGCTGCGGGACCCTGTGGACCGCGGCCAACATCATCGAGGACCAGATCGCCCGCGTGCACGCGAAGATCGGCGACGACAACGTGCTGCTTGGCCTGTCCGGAGGCGTGGACTCGTCCGTTGTCGCGGCCCTGCTGCACAAGGCGATCGGCGACCGGCTGACCTGCGTGTTCGTGGACACCGGCCTGCTGCGTTTCCAGGAAGGCGACCAGGTGATGGCGATGTTCGCCGAGCACATGGGCATCAAGGTGATCCGGGTGAACGCCGCCGAGCGCTATTTCGCGGCGCTGGCGGGCGTGTCCGACCCGGAGGCCAAGCGCAAGATCATCGGCCGGCTGTTCGTGGAGATCTTCGACGAGCAGGCCTCGCAGCTGGCTGACGTCAAGTGGCTGGCCCAGGGCACGATCTATCCCGACGTGATCGAGTCGGCCGGCAGCAAGACCGGCAAGGCCCATGTCATCAAGAGCCATCACAATGTCGGCGGCCTGCCGGCCGACATGAAGCTTGGCCTGGTCGAACCGCTGCGTGAGCTGTTCAAGGACGAGGTGCGCCGGATCGGCGTCGAGCTCGGCTTGCCGCGCGAGATGGTCTATCGGCATCCGTTCCCTGGCCCCGGCCTGGGCGTGCGCATCCTGGGCGAAGTGAAGCCCGAGCATGCCGACCTGTTGGCGCGCGCGGACGCGATCTTCATCGACGAACTGCGCAAGTCCGGCTGGTACGACAAGACCAGCCAGGCCTTCGCCGTGTTCCTGCCCGTGAAGTCGGTCGGCGTCGTGGGTGATGCGCGGGCCTATGAATGGGTGATCGCGCTGCGCGCGGTCGAGACCGTGGACTTCATGACCGCGCATTGGGCGCACCTGCCGTACGAGCTTCTTGGAACGGTTTCGTCGCGCATTATCAATGAGTTACGCGGTGTTTCTCGCGTAGTTTATGACATCAGCGGCAAGCCCCCCGCGACGATCGAGTGGGAGTAGGCGTGAGCGGCATGCCCACGGAATCGGATCTTGGTCCCGGCCCGGCGTTCACTCCGTCCGAGCAGGGTTGGATGCAGCGTGCGCTGGAGCTTGCCGATCGCGCCGAGCGCGAGGACGACGAGATCCCGGTCGGCGCGCTGGTGGTCGGTCCGGACGGCGTCCTGCTGGGCGAGGGCTGGAACCGGAACATCGGCGAACACGACCCGTCGGCCCATGCGGAAATCGTGGCCATGCGTGGGGCGGGCAGGGCGCTGGGCAACCATCGCCTGGTCGGCTGCACCCTGTACGTGACGCTCGAGCCTTGCGCCATGTGCGCGATGGCCATGGTGCATGCCCGCGTGGCGCGCGTGGTCTTTGGCGCGAGCGATCCGAAGACGGGCGCGTGCGGCAGTGTCTTCGACCTGCCCGCGGATCCGCGCCACAACCACCGCCTTGTCGTCGACGGCGGCCTGCTGGGCGACCAGGCAGGGCAGCGATTGCGCGCCTACTTTCGCCGCAAGCGCGGCTGATCCGGATGCCCGCGCCGTCTGGGCGCTGACGTGCCGGTTCATCTACTACCCGGACAATGGAGTTGCCCATGCGCAGGTTCTGGATCTTCGTTGCCCTGGCGCTGCTGGCTGCCGCGCCCGGCGTGGTGCTGCGACAGGGCGGCGCGCAGCTTTCGCCAGTCGCGAACGCCGGCATCGCGGGCCTGGCGATCCTGGCTGCCGGGTTCCTGCTGTCCTGGGGCGTGGAAGCGGCCGAGGAACATGTGTCGCGCGGCTTGGCCCTGGCCGCACTGGCGCTGATCACCGTGTTGCCCGAATTCGTGGTCGATTTTTACTACGCCTACCACGGTGGCCAGCAACTGGGCTCGGAGTACGTGCAGTTCGCCGCCGCCAACATGACCGGCGCCAACCGCCTGCTCGTTGGCGCAGGCTGGCCGGTGATCGTGCTGTTGTACTGGTGGCGCAGCGGCCGGAAAAGCGTTGACCTGCGATGGGACAACGCGGTGGAGATCAGCTACCTGGCGCTGGGCAGCCTGTACTCCTTCGTCATTGTCCTGAAAGGGCGCATCGAGTGGCTTGATGCGCTGGTCCTGTTCGGGCTGTTTGCCGCCTACCTGTGGCGCCTAGCAAAATTGCCGACCAAGGCAGCACAGGGCGACGACGAGAATGAGGTTGAGCAGGAAGTCGGGCCAGGTGCCGCGCTCGCTACGTTGCCGCGGGCCCGGCAGTTCGCGATCATCGCGGGGCTGGCGGTTGTGGCAGGCGCCATCATCGTCTCCCAGGCCGGCCCGTTCGCCGAGGGCCTGATCGGGGCAGCGGGTACGATGGGACTGAACAAGTTCCTGCTGATCCAGTGGGTCTCGCCGCTGGCCGGCGAAATGCCCGAGATCATCATCATGATCCTGTTCACGCTGGCGTTGCGCCCCGGCTATGCGCTGGGTGCGTTGATCAGCGACAAGATCAACCAGTGGACCTTGCTGGTGGGGGCGCTGCCGCTGGTGTATTCGCTGGGCGCGGGGACGTTGCTGCCCTTGCCACTCGATGCCCGGCAGGGCGAGGAATTCTTCCTGACTGCCGCCCAGTCCGTGTTTGCGGTGACCTTGCTGTTGCGCCTGCGGTTCAGCCTGCGCAGTGCGGTGGTGCTGCTCGCATTGTTCCTCGTCCAGCTGGGCATCGGGTTTGTCTACCAGCACGACGCATCGCGGACGGTCCAGTTGCTCACCGCGTTCGCGTGGCTCTACCTGGCGTTGTCGGTGGCAATGCTTGCCACCTGCTGGCGCCAGCTTCTTGAGCACGTCCGGGTTGGATTGCTGAATCGAATCCCCGTCAGCGCCCCGCGAACACCACCGCCGGCTGCAGCTTCACCACCGGACGGATACTGATCGCCGCGGCCAGGCCGCAAACCAGCAGCACGCCGAGCACGCCGATCAAGGGCGTGTACCAGAGCATGCGGAAGGGAAAGCCCATGGCCTGGACCACCCAGCCGGCGATGCTGCACAGCCCCAGCCCGATGCCCGTGCCGACCAATGCACAGGCCCCGGCCTGCACGAGAACCATGCCGACGAGGGTGCGCGGTGGCGCGCCGATCGCCTTCAGCACGGCGTACTGGCGCTGGTTCTCGTAGCTGAACATGTACAGCATCACGCCGGTGACGCCGAAGCCCATGGTCATGGCCAGGATCAGCATGGCCCCGATGTCGCCGACGTCCTCGGAGTTGATGAGATACCAGCGAACTGTGTCGGCGCGGAAATCGGCGCTGGAGCGCGCGCGCAATCCAGTGGCGGCCGCGATGCGCGCCGCCAGCGCGGCCGGGTCGGTGCCCGCATCGGCATGCGCCAGCACGAAGGTAAGCCGGTGCGGTTCGACCGGCAGGATGCGCGATGCATTGGCCAGGGTCATGTAGAGCAGGGGACGCGGCGGGAAGCGCGCCAGCCCGTGCGAGACGCCCAGGACGCACCAGCCGGTCATTGACCAGGAGCTCGTCGCCCGCGCGCAGGTCGCGCATTGGCGCGCCGAGGTGGGCGCCGTCGTGAGGCCACTGGTCCATGGTGCGCGAGGGCGTCAGCAACTTTCCCTCGGTGCCACCGCCATCGACGATCGCCGCGTCCGGCGATCGGAGCAGGCTGCGGTCGATGCCGGCCAGGGGCGGCGCGCCGGCGAGCAGCGCGTCGTCCACGCCGATCACCTGCACGGGCTGGAAACGCCCGTTCGGAAAACGCAGGTCGACATTGCCCAGCGCCAGCGCGGTGGCCGAACGCACGCCGGCGACGCCGCGCACGCGTTCCAGCGCCGAATCGGGCAGGTTGATGGTCTGCTCGACCGAGTCGACGGCGGGATCCATCACCCACACGTCTGCCTGCGGGTTTTCCGACACCAGCGAAAAGCCCTGGGTCATGAATCCGCAGAAGTACGACGCGGCGAAGGTGACCAGGAAGGAGGTGAAGGCAATCCCGAACAGCAGGCCGAAGAACTTGGCGCGATCGGCGGCCAGCATCGCCAGCGCAATCCGGATCATGGCGGCGCTGGCGCCGACGCCGACGCAGGCGCGGGCGCGGGCGCCGGCGCCCGCGGCGTGGTGTCGGGCAGGGTCTCGATGTACGCGTCCAGGCGTTGGCCCAGGTAGACCGGCAACGCCCCGTGCGCAAAGCTGTAGACCACCTGCAGGACGCGCAGGTCGGTGCGCTCTGTGGCCTGACCGGTGAGCGTGGCCTTGGACGTGACATATGGTTCGATGTACTCGAAGCGCAGCGGGATGCGCAGGCGCGCATTGCCGCGCACCACGGCGATCGCACGGGCGCCGGGGCGCACGCGCCAGGCATCGTTCTCGTCGACATCCACCCGCAGGTAGAGGCGGCTATCGTCGCCGACCAGCATCAGGGGCGTCGCCGCGCCGCCGCCTTCGGCGAACTGTCCGGGTCGCACATTGACCTGCAGTACCCGGCCCGCGGCCGGCGCGCGCACCACCAGCCGTTCCATGTCGCTACGGATCTGCGCCACCTGCGCGAGCGAGGCATCCACCGCGGCGGCGGCCGCGTGTTCGTCATCGCGGGCGCTGCGCAAGGCCTCCTTGCTGATCGCCTCGCGATCCGCGCCCTGCAGGCTTTGCAGGAACCCGAGGCGATGTCGCGGCTTGTCCAGCACGGCCTGCGCCTGCGCGAGCTGGGCCAGGGCAACGGGCAGGCGCGCGGCGAGGTCGCGTCCTTCGATCTCGAACAGTGGCTGGCCAACCGCCACGGCATCGCCCACCCTGGCCTCGACCACGCGCACGACCCCGGCAACCGGCGTACCGACGGCGACATTGCCGCGACCCACTTCGGTGAGCCCGGATCCGGCGACGAAACTGGCGAAGGGCGGCGCGGGCATCGCCACGGCGGGCGACGGCGGTTCCGGTGCGCGGGCGTGCAGCACGGCGAACAGCGCCACCAGTGCGCCGAGCAGCGACAGGGCAGCCAGCCAGGCGAATCGCTTCATGCCTGTCCCGATCCGCCTGCTTCGGAAATGGCGACGATCCGGCCATCTTCCATCTGCGCGATCCGGTCGGCATAGGAGGCGATGCGCGGGTCGTGAGTCACCACCACCAGTGCTCGCCCGGGCGCCCTGCCCAGGTCGCGGAGCGCGTCCATCATGTCGTGTCCGGCCTGCGCATCAAGGTTGCTCGTGGGTTCATCGCAAACCAGCAGTCTGGGGCCGTGCACGATCGCCCGGGCGATGGCCACGCGCTGCTGTTGGCCGCCACTCAGTTTGGCCGGGAGGGCCCCCGACTTCGCGCCCAGGCCAAAGCTGTCCAGGATCGCGCGGGCCCGCGTCTGCGCCTGGTCGCGCCGGACGCCCTGCAGGAGCAATGGTACGCAGACGTTCTCCAGCGCGGTCAGGGCCGGCAGGAGGTTGAAGGCCTGGAACACGAAGCCCACGTTGTCGCCGCGGAAGCGGGCGCGCCCGGCTTCCGGCAACTGGCGCAGGTCCTGCCCGAACACCTCGCATCTACCTTCGTCCGGTTCAAGGATCGCAGTCATCACCGAGAGCAGGGTGGTCTTGCCGCAACCCGACGGCCCCACGAGCATGAGCAGTTCGCCGCTGCGCACGTCGAGGTCCACGCCACGCAAGGCCATCGCGGTCGCGTCGCCTTCGCCATACCGCTTGACGAGGCCCCGGCAGCGGACCGCGAGTTGGGGGCTGCGCATCATCGCCGCCTCAATCGGGCCGGCGCGCCATGTCGAGGTCGAGTTCCTCGTCGAAGCCGTGCACCGCAAGGCTCACCTCCAGCCCGAGGTACAGGCAGGCGGCCATCAGGCAGAGCACGCCCGCGATCGCCAGCATCGTCGGCAGCACGGGCAGGCGGAAGCCACTGAACGCGTCCACCGCAAGCCCCAGGCTGGTGCCGACAAAGGCACCGACCGCGGAATACAACAGGACGCAGGCATGAAGCACGTAGCGGCTGCGGCGGCGATGCCGCCCGATCTGCCGGTCGAGGTCTGCGTGCAGGTGTGCTGGCTGCGATGTACGGCGTGCCACCAGCCAGCGCAGGCGGTCAACCACGCGGGCCAGCCGGTTATTCGCCGAGACCAGCAGAGACCCCGTTGCCGCCATCAGCAATGCAGGGGCGAGCAGGGACGTAAGGACCTGGTAGTGGGGGGCGTCGCTGGGCGACATGGGATCGATTCCTGGGCGAAGCCGGGCGGGAGGCCGCGGTGGCCGGCGTATGATGGCCCATCCAACGCCTCACCGGTATCACGTGAATTCGACCTCGCCCTCGCACGACAGCCGCCTGATCTGGATCGACCTGGAAATGACCGGGCTGGATCCGGACACGGATTCCATCCTGGAAATCGCCACCCTGGTCACCGATGCCGAGCTGAACGTGCTCGCCGAGGGTCCTTCCATTGCCATCCGGCATCCGCTCGGGCGCCTGCAGGCCATGGACGACTGGAACCGCAATACGCACGGCCGCTCCGGGCTCTGGGACCGGGTGCTGGCGAGCAGCGTGGATATGGCCCAGGCAGAGGACTCGACCATCGCCTTCCTGTCGGAGTGGGTGGCCAGCGGCAAGTCGCCGATCTGCGGGAACTCGATCTGCCAGGACCGCCGTTTCCTGGTCCGCTGCATGCCGCGGCTGGAGCGTTACTTCCACTACCGCAACCTCGACGTGAGCGTGCTCAAGGAGCTGTCGCGGCGCTGGTCGCCTGTCATCCACGAAGCCTTCCACAAGGCCGGCAGCCATACGGCCATGGCGGACATCCGTGAGTCGGTGGCGGAACTGGCTTACTACCGGCAGTTCATGGGCCGGCTCGGCGGCATGGACGGTGTGGGAGCGGCTGCAGCCGCGACTCCGGAAACGCATCGCGGCTAGAGCCGCTCCCACGTCAAAGCGCGGGCTTGAGCAATGCGTCGGCCACGTCTGCGGCGGCGCCACCATGGTGGAACACGTGCACTTCGCGCTGCGGCCGCGGCAGGGCCAGGCCGCGCGCATGGTACTCGGACAGCACCGCCTCCATCAGCGCCGACTGCAGCCGCGGGTGCGATTGCGCGTCGACCCACGCGCGCAGTTGCACGGAGACATGGCCGTCGCCCAGCGCGGTCACCACGACCTCGGGCGCCGGCTCGGTCTTCACTTCGCGAATGCCGCTGGCGACTCCCAGTAGCATGGCCCGCAGTGCATCGAGGTCGTCGCCGAAGGCCATGGACAGGCCGACATCGGCGCGACGCACGCCACGCACCGTGTAGTTGACGATCGGAGAGGTCGTGATCTGGCTGTTGGGCAGGATGATCTCGCGGTTGTCGGTGGTCAGCAGGCGGGTCTGGAAGATGCGAACGCTCTCGACCACGCCTTCCATGCCGGCCACCTGCACGCTGTCGCCGGCGTGGAAGGGCCGCAGGATGATCAGCATCACCCCCGAGGCGATGTTGGACAGGGAATCCTTCAGCGCCAGGCCGATGCCCAGGCCGGCGGCGCCCAGCACGGCCAGCAGGGAGTTGGTGGGAATGCCGGCGTAGTCGAGCGCCACCAGCATCACCACGATGACGATGATCGCGTAGGCGACGTTGCGCAGGAAATTGCGCAGGATGTCCTCGACCTCCAGCCGCTTCAACAGGCGGTCGAAGCCGCGCGCGACCCAGCGCGCGAGCCACACCCCCACCACGGCGATGCCCAGCCCGACCAGGATCCGCCAGACCCATTCATGCGCAACCGCGGCAACCACCCAGCCCTCGGCGGTGTACATCGGCTCAGCCTGCCTTGATGCGCGCCAGGCGCAACCAGGTGTCCACCACCGTGTCGGGATTGAGCGACACCGACTCGATGCCCTGGGCCATCAGCCAGTCGGCCAGGTCGGGATGGTCGGACGGGCCCTGGCCGCAGATGCCGATGTACTTGCCCTTCGCCCTGGCCGCGCTAATCGCCATGGACAACAGCTTCTTCACCGCGGCGTCGCGTTCGTCGAACAGGTGCGAGACGATGGCCGAATCGCGGTCCAGGCCCAGGGTGAGCTGGGTCAGGTCGTTGGACCCGATCGAGAAGCCGTCGAACAACTCGAGGAACTCGTCCGCGAGCAGCGCGTTCGACGGTACCTCGCACATCATGATGACCTTGAGGCCGTTCTCGCTGCGGACCAGGCCGTTCTTCGCAAGCGCCTCGATCACCTTGCGGCCCTCGTCGAGCGTGCGCACGAAGGGGATCATGATCCAGCAATTGGTCAGGCCCATGGTGTCGCGCACCTTGCGCACCGCGCGGCACTCCAGCGCGAAGCAGTCCGAGAAGCTCGGGTCCACGTAGCGCGAGGCGCCGCGGAAGCCGATCATCGGGTTTTCCTCATGCGGTTCGTACTGCTGGCCGCCGACCAGGTTGGCGTATTCGTTGGACTTGAAATCGGACAGGCGGACGATCACGGTCTGCGGCGCGAACGCGGCGGTGAGGGTTGCGATGCCCTCGGCCAGGCGGTCCACGTAGAAATCCACCGGACTGGCGTAGCCGGCCATCAGTGGATCGATCTGGCGCTTGATCTCGACCGGCTGCCTGTCATATTCGATCAGCGCCTTGGGATGCACGCCGATCTGCCGCGCGATCACGAACTCAAGGCGCGCCAGGCCGATGCCCTGGTGCGGCAGCTGCGCGAAGTCGAAGGCGCGCTCCGGGTTGCCGACGTTCATCATGATCTTGAGCGGGGCGGGGGGCATGTGCTCGAGGTCGGTGACGATCCGCTCGAACGGAAGCTGGCCTTCGTAGATGAAGCCGGTGTCGCCCTCGGCGCAGCTCACCGTGACTTCCGCGCCATCGGCGATCGCCCGCGTCGCGTCGCCGCAACCCACCACGGCCGGCACGCCAAGTTCGCGGGCGATGATCGCCGCGTGGCAGGTGCGGCCGCCGCGGTTGGTGACGATGGCGGCGGCGCGTTTCATGATCGGCTCCCAGTCGGGATCGGTCATGTCCGCGACCAGCACGTCACCGGCCTGGAACTGGTTCATCTGCTCGATGCCGCGGACCACGCGCGCGACGCCGGCGCCGATCCGGTGGCCGATCGAGCGGCCTTCGACCAGGACCGGGCCGCGCTGCTGCAAGTGGTATCGCTCGATCTGGTTGGCGGAGCCGCGCGATTTCACCGTCTCCGGCCGGGCCTGCACGATATAGAGCTTGCCGGTGATGCCGTCCTTGGCCCACTCGATGTCCATCGCCCGGCCGTAATGCTGCTCGATCACCAGCGACTGCCGCGCCAACTCCTCGACATCGGCGTCCGACAGGCAGAAGCGATTGCGCAGTTCGGCAGGCGTGTCCTCGTTGCGCACGCGCTCGCCGGGGGCGTCGGAATAGACCATGCGGATCTGCTTCGAACCCAGCGTGCGGCGCAGGATGGCCGGCTTGCCCTGGCGCAGGGTCGGCTTGTAGACGTAGAACTCATCCGGATTGACGGCGCCCTGCACGACATTCTCGCCCAGGCCATAGCTGGCGGTGACGAAGACCACGTCGCGGAACCCGGACTCGGTGTCGAGCGTGAATAGCACGCCGGCGGCGCCGACGTCCGAGCGCACCATCAACTGCACGCCGGCCGACAGGAACACGTCCTCGTGCTTGAAGCCGTGGTGCACGCGGTAGGCGATTGCGCGGTCGTTGTAGAGCGAGGCGAAGACCTCTCGGATGCGGACCAGGACGTCGTCGATTCCGCTGACGTTGAGGAAGGTCTCCTGCTGGCCGGCGAAGCTGGCGTCGGGCAGGTCCTCGGCGGTGGCCGAACTGCGCACGGCGACCGCGATGTCGGCGGCGCCTGCTTCACTGCACAGTTGTGCGTAGGCCTCGCGCACGGCGCGTTCGAGTTCCGGCTGCAGCGGCGCGGCGATGACCCAGCCGCGGATCTCGCGGCCGGCGGCCACCAGGGCGTCCACGTCTTCGATATCGAGCCTGGCCAGGCGGTCGAAGATGCGCCGCGACAAGTCGTTGAAGTCAATGAACTCCGCGAACGCCGCCGCCGTGGTGGCGAAACCGCCGGGCACCGAGACGCCGAGGCCCCCGAGTTCGCCGATCATCTCGCCGAGCGAGGAATTCTTGCCGCCGACCTGGGCCAGGTCGGCCAAACGGAGCTGGTGCAGCCAAAGGACGTGGGCGCTCAATTCGGACTCCGGCAGGCAGGGCAGGCAAGACCGCCATTATCCCGCCCGCACGCATGACCGGACAAGCCGAACGCAACGGAAGCGTACAGAAATGCGCCACGTGCGGCCGCTCGGGCACAATGCCCGGCATCCACGGAGACGCCATGACCCCGATCCGGCCCGTTTTCTTCCTCTCCGACGGCACCGGCATCACCGCCGAGACGATCGGCCACAGCCTGCTGACGCAGTTCAGCGGCACCGAATTCCGCACCCTGCGCATCCCCTTCGTGGACACGCCGGACAAGGCGGCCGCTGCGGCCGCTGAAATCCGCGCCGCGGGCGAGCGGGCAGGGGTGCGACCGATCGTGGTGAGTTCGGCGGTCAACCCTGAACTGGCTGGCCTGCTGGCCGGGAGCGGGGCGCTGATGCTGGATATCTTCGCGCCCTTCATCCAGCTGCTCGAGCAGGAACTGGGCATCACGCGCCAGCCGCGCATGGGCAAGGCCCACGGCATGGCGGACTTTGCCGCCTACGAGGCGCGCATCAACGCCACCAACTACGCGCTCACGCACGACGACGGCATCGACCTGGATTACCACGAGGCCGACCTGATCCTGATTGGCGTGTCGCGCTCGGGCAAGACCCCAACCTGCCTCTACCTTGCGCTGCATTACGGCGTGAAGGCGGCCAACTACCCGCTCACCGAGGACGACCTCGGCGGCGACGGCCTGCCTGCGCGCCTGCGCGCGCACCGGCGCAAGCTGTTCGGCCTGACCATCGATCCGATGCGCCTGCAGCAGATCCGTACCGAGCGCAAGCCCAACTCGCGCTACGCGACGATCGAGCAATGCAGGCGCGAAGTCGCCCTCGCCGAGTCCCTGTACCGGACCGAGAACCTGCCCTCGCTGAGCACGACGCATACCTCGATCGAGGAGATCGCCAGCAAGATGCTGGCGCAGTTCGGCATCCAGCGCCACATGTTCTGAGCCGGCTTGCGGAACCGCGGAAAAGCGCTTGATTTCGGCCGTGGACTGCGTGCTAGCATCGAACATGGCCGTGTTCCGCATGCAGCAACTCCCGCGCATCAGCCGCCTCGGCTGGCTGATGGGCCTGTACGCGGAGAACTACCAGCGCCTGCTGCTCCTGTTCGACGTGCACGAGCTCGCGCCCGGCGCCTACCTGTCGCGCTGCATCGATGGCCTGGACCTGGTGGTCGAGGTGCTGGAGGTGCACCGGTACACCACGGAACTGCGCCTGAGCTACCGGATGGCCGACCCCGTCACCGGGCAGCCCGATCCTTCCGCCTATGTCCGCGTGTATCGCGATGCGCGCCAGGCCGAGGTCACGCACTGCTACGTCGGTCGCCAATGGCAGGATGCGCTGGGCCTGTTCCCGGCGCCCAAGCTGCTATTCGGCCATCGCCTGCGGATGAACAGCTTCCTCAACAAGTGGCTGGAATTCCTGGCCGGGCAGGGCCATGCACCGGAAACGCTGGGGCCGATGCCGTACGCCCCGAGCGACGAAGCGGATGCACTGATCGCCTGAGCGCACGGCGATCGCGGCCCCGGCTTGACGCGCGCGCGACGCCGTTTTAAACTTCGCGTTCTCCTATCGGTGGGGCTATAGCTCAGCTGGGAGAGCGCTACAATGGCATTGTAGAGGTCATCGGTTCGATCCCGATTAGCTCCACCACTTAAGTTCACGCTGCACCTGCAACAACGCGTCGTCCTCGTCCCCATCGTCTAGAGGCCTAGGACATTACCCTTTCACGGTAGCGACCGGGGTTCGAATCCCCGTGGGGACGCCACGCCGCGACGCGACGAAACCCGGCTCCGGCCGGGATTTTTTTTGCCCGTTCAGGCAGGATGCCGGGAATGCCCAGTTCCGACACCGAGATTCCCGCATCGCGCCCGCGCGTCGTCCTGCTGCTCGATGGCGTCGCCGCCTGCGCGGACCGCGCCGACCAGGCGGGCTGGACCGACGAGGAACGGGCGCGCTTCGCCGGCATCAGCGACCCGGAGCGGCGCGCGCAATACCTGGTTGGGCACTGGCGGGTGCGGGGCCTGGCGTCGCTGGTGTTTGGCGGCGCACCCGCCGACTGGCGCTGGTGGCGTTCCCCGGGCGAGCCGGCACGCTTGCTCGACACGGTCCGCAACCTGGGATGCTTCGCATCGATCAGCCATGCCGCCGACCAGGTGGCCTGCGCCGTGTCCGACGATGTCGTCGGCGTGGACGTCGAAATGATCCGCGTGGAGCGGGAGTTGGCAATGCTGGCCAAGCGCTGCCTGGCGCCGGATGAAGCCACCACGGTCGCGGAACTGGAGGGCCTCCCGCAGGCCGTGGCGTTCTACCGCGGCTGGGCCATCCGCGAGGCGCTGGGCAAGGCGTCCGGCACCGGGCTGGTGCCCGGCACGGCCAGGCGCATGCGCATCGTGCCTGCATCACCCGCGGACGCCAGCCTGCGCCTCTGGCAGTTGCCGGACCGGGTCCTGGCACTAGCGTTTTCGCCGGGCGCGAAGGTGGAGGCGCATGGCGCACCAGCCGGGTCGGCCGAGGATTTCGGCTGGGAGTTCTTCTCCTAGCCGCACGGGCGCTGGCGCGCGGTCCTGGCTTGCAATCCCGGGACCGGTGGGAAGCCAGGCATCACATCCTCGATTTGGCGGTGTCGAAGATCTTTTTCGCCGCGGCAGGCGCGTCCTTGACCCCCGAGAAGGTGATGGTCATCAGGTCATGGCCGGTCCGGATCATCAACACGGTTCCCACCGCCACGGCCTGGTCGCCAATACCCTCGTAGGGATTGACCATGTCCTTGCTCATGGTGCCAGCGGCCGCCATGGCGTCTTCGCCTTCACCCCATTCCACGGACAGCTCGACATAGGGGCTGACTCCCTTGACCGCCGTGTAGGTGCACTGGGTTTTTCCGGAGGAGCCCTCGTTGGGCTGGGCGCCGACATCGCTGCCGAGGATTGCCGACATTTCCTTGGCCGTGACCATCTCGCAGGCTTTTGCCGACGCCGGAGCCGATGCGGTCGCCGATGCCGCCGTTGTCGACGCCGCCGCGGGGTTGGCCGCGGCCTGCGCGGGCGACGCTGCAACGGCAGCGTTCGAGGCCGCGGCCGTCGCGGGAGCATCGGATGGCTTGGAACAAGCGCCGACCACGGCGCAACCCAGCAGCAACACGAGACGATGACTTGCGCGCATTTTGTTCTCCGTGGTTGAGGCTTTCATCCGGGATCGGCAGCAAAGTCCCGCGTCCTGCGAGGGACTAACGCAGGGCAGTATCGCGCGGACAGGGTGTGGCGGCGGGGCTCCGTCTGGCGCCCTGCTGTTCGTAACATAATAGACATTATGCGAAGTCATGCTGGCTGTAAGGACCAGTATGGGAAACGCCCCGATCCCCAGCGGCCTTGCCGGTTGGTACGATGCCGCCATGTTCCTTCGCCCCGACCCCGCCACCCTCGACGCCTTGCCCTTGCAGGTTTGGACCGCGCGACCGATCGGCACGCTCGACTTCGTGAACGCCTGCGTCGCCAAATACTTTTCGGTTAGCCGCGAGCGCGTTCTGGAACATGGATGGAAGGACCTTTGCCATCCGCTGGACCTGATCGCGGCGAACCAGGCCTGGGCCGAATCGCTGGCCAGTGGCGATCCTTACGAAGTGGAATTCCGGCTACTGCGCGGCCATGACAACCGGTTCCGCTGGCACCTGGCGCGAGCTGAAGCAATGCGTTCCGGCGACGGACGGATTATCGGATGGATCGGAACGAATACCGATGTCGATGCCGTTCGGCGAGGCGCCGAGATCGCCGAATTCGAGGCCGCCAGCCTGCGCAGCCGTCTCGCCAGCATCCTCGGCGAACAGCTGCCCGCGCGCTGACCGGGCGATTTCCGCGCGAGCTGGAGCCTGCGCTGAATTTCCCTGGGCCCGCTATCGCGGCGCCACGGGTGCCCCGATTAGCAAATCCGGCGTGCCGGATTCGGGAAGGATGTAGACGTACCCGTCGGTGTGTGCGAAGGCGTCGCGCACGACGTCGCGGAAGAACGGCAACGGCACGTTGATGCAGCCGAAGGAAATGCGGTTATCGGCGGCGGTGGCGCTGGCGAGCCGCTCGGCGCGTCGCTCGGCGACCGTGCCTTTCACGACGGCATGCATGGCGATCGAATGCTCGTAGTCGATCAGCAGGATAACCTGGCCGTGGGTGTCGTGGTCCAGGTTGGCTAGGAATCGACCGGCCGGCGTGATGCGCTCGTCTGGCCCGAGCTGCGCCATCGAATTCCCCGGGCGTGCCTTATCGCCGCGCCCCATCCCTAGTAACGCAGCGGCGGCGCCCTCCAGCGCGCCGGCCGCATCGAAGACGAAGACCCGCGCATTTGCCTTGTCGACGATGATGAATGGCCGACGCTGGTTGTCCTTCGACGCCAGCACCCACGTTGCAACGCGTTGCACCGCGGAAGGCGTGCCGGCGACCCCTGCCGGATCGGGAGCGAGGGCCTGCGCGGCGATTGGCAGCATCAGAGCCACGCCGAAGGCCATGCCCTGCCCCGCCGCGCTGGAACAAAGGCGTCGAAGTGCCCTAATTACGGTAAGCCTTCCGGATCCGGACCGGCGGAACGTAGACCGGCAACGCCTTCTCCTCTTCGATCTCGGGGGTGGTCGTGATGGTCGTCGGCGAAACAGGCGCCTCGGTCACCTGCAGCAGCGCGCCCGGCCTGGCCGGTACCCACGCGACTGATTCCGGCGTCATGCCGGGCGGCGTTGCTGTCACCGGCGGCAGCTCGGTCGGCGGAGGCGGCGGCGGCGGAGGTGGCGGAGGTGGCGGAGGTGGCGGCGGCGGCGGCGGCGGCGGAGGTGGCGGAGGTGGCGGCGGTGGCGGTGGCGGCGGTGGCGGTGGCGGCGGCGGCGGTGGTGGCGGCCCACCGGTAATCGTGCCGGTGGTATGCGCGACCGGGGTGCCGCAGCAGTTGAAGGCAAACGCGTACAAAGCCGCGTCGGGACCGGCGAGCGAGTAGCCCGAGTAGGTGATGGTCTGGCCTTCGCCCACGGCGCCGGTCTGGTAGTTCGCAATCGCGTTCGGGCCTGCCACCAGTGTCACGCCGCTCGGATTTCCGATGAGCCCCGTCAAGGTGGTGGCGGTCGTCCCGTCCACGACCCGTCCGCCGCCGCCCCCGAACACCAGCATGTACTGGCGTAGCGCAGCGCCTTCGGTCAGGGTGAAATGCGTCGAATAGTCGGTTTGCGTCGAGTAGGACACCGGGTTGTAGAAGATGGTCACCGGTGCCGCGGTCACCGTCACTGGAGGCGCCAGGGGTGCGAATATCACCGTGCCGCCCGCAATGCCCGGCCCGGAGCCGTCGGTGTCGGCGCTCAGGGTGAGGCCGATCGGCAAGCCGAGGCTGCGGGTGGGATCGTTCGTACCGCGGGTGAGCGTGATCGCGCCGGCGATGGATACGTTGTCGGCCGCGCACATCATGAGGTTGCCGTCGGTGACCGTGATCGCACCCGACTGGTTGATGTCACGGCCCGCGGCGAGCAGAACGCTGCCGTTGGTCGTGGTGATCGGGGCGTTGACGTTGATGTCGCGGCCGCAGCACACCGAGAAGTTCCCGTTCGTGGCGGTGATCGGCGCATTAATGTTGACGTCGTTGTCGGCGATCAGGCTCAGGGTGGTCGGCGCTCCGCTCGCCGACCAGCTGACGGCGTCGTTGACGAAGATGTTGCCGGCGTCGGTGCCGACGTTGGCAGTCGTGATCGTGACGTTGGTAGTCACCAGCTGCGCGGACAGGGTCGCGCCCGAAATATTGTCTCCCGCTGAAGTGCCGATGGTGAAATCCCGCGGGTCGATCAACCACAACCCCGTCCCACCGAAGCGCGCCGAGGTGTCGACGCGTGCGCCGGGCGCGACGTTCACCGAGGCCGCGGACGTTTCGATGAAGCCGCCGTGGCCGCCCTGGGGCGCGCTCGCGTCGAGCAGGCCGCCCACGTTGACGGTGCCGGACTGCATGTCGCCCAGCAGCAGGATCGTACCGGCGTGGTCCTGGATCGTCCTGGCCTGGATCACGCCCGAGTTATTGACGACCGTGGCCAGCAGGTTGCCCGCCGATCCAGCGCTGAGAAGCACGCGTCCACCGTCGGCTTGGATCAGCCCGCGATTCTCGACCAGCGCGTTGACCGCGCCCTGGTCGACGCTGACCTTGAGCAAGCCATCGCCGGCGACGTCCAGCGTCACTGCCTGTCCGCCGACCAGCGACACGCTGCCCAGCTGCGCACTGATGACGCCGTCGTTGCGCACCGTCCGGCCCATCAGCGCCACCGAACCACCTTCGCGTGCGGTAATACTGCCCTGGTTCACCACCGAGCCCGCCCCCGCATCGGTGAAGCGGTACTCCCTGCCCATGAAATCGGCATCGCTCATGTGCATCGTCGAGGCGACCAGGCCACCGACGTTGACCGAGGCGCCGTTCCCGAACAGCACGCCATTAGGATTCAGGATAAAGACATTGCCGTTGGCCAGAAGCGTGCCGAAGATCTGCGACGGGTTGCTGCCGAGCACGCGGTTGAGCGCGACCGAACTGCTGCCTGGTTGCAGGAACTGGACCGTCTGTCCCGAGGCGATGTCGAAACTCTGCCAGTTGATGACGAGGTTCTGCGTCGACTGGTTGATCGTGGTGACGTTGCCGCTGGTGCCGATTTGCCCCTGGCCCGCGGCGACGATGCCACCTGTGGGAAGGAGGCCCGGCAGCGCTGTCGACGGCGCGATCGCCGGGGACGGGGTCAGCGCTGGTGCCGGGAGCGGCGGCAAGGCAATCCCGGCACCTGGCCGTGGCGAAGCGATCGGCGGCAGCATGCCGTCCAGCGGCCCGGCAATGGCCGTTCCGGCGATGCCGAACATCACCGCCGCGGCGAGGAGGTTGGGTGCAAGGCCCGTGCGGATATGTCCCCTGCCCTGTTGCAAGCGGATGCTGCGGTTCATGGTGGGTCCTCGAATTCTGATGGGTAGCCGGAAGTTTCGCGGTGCGGGTTCAGAAGTACTTGATGGCCTGGATCCAGAAGCGACCCGCCCGGTCGTTGTTGCCCACAGCTGCTTCGTTGCCGAGTTGGAACGCATAATAGGTGCGGACCGAGAAATTGCCGGGATCGTCCCAACCCAGTCCCAGGCCCGCGCTTTCCAGGTCGCGTTGGTTGGTGGCGCTATCCCACGGTTTCTTGTTGATGCGCACGTGGCCGGCATCGACGAAGCCCAGCAGGTGGACATCTCCGGGCACCCCCCCCGACAGGCCGGCGAGCAGCAGCCTAGCCTCGACGCTGGCGAGGTAACCCTCGTCTCCGAAGCCCTCGCCCTCCGGATAGGAGCGCACGCCGTCCATGCCGCCGAGCACGAACTTCTCCGACGGGTCGAGGTTCTTCGACGCCAGCTGGCCGCTGAGCGAGGCGTTGACGGACAGCCGCTCGCTGACCCGCTGCAGCCGCGCCAGGTTGAACCAGAGCTTGCCGTAGGAACCATCAGTGCGTGCGGTGACGGCGTCGACGGCCAGCGCGGCCGGCGTCACGATGTCCAGCGTGCCCGCGGAGACGCCGACATAAAACGAGTTCGTCCCGCCGCCGCCGAGCTCGTCGCGATGATTGCCAAACAGCGACAGCCCGCCGACGCGCGCGTTGGCCCGCCGTCCATCGGCGGGAAACAGGTCCAGACGGTCCTCGAGTCGCTTGTCCTCGAAAATCGCGCCCAGGGACAGGTTGCTGCGCCGCGAGCGCAGCAGCGGCATGCTTCCGAACACGCTGGCCACGTCGGCAGTGCCATTGGCGCCGAGCGCGTCGAACTGGCGGCCCAGTCGGTACTCGAGGTGGCTGTAGGCCACGCCGGCCGTCGCCCGGCCGAACTGCATCTGGTAGGCGGCGCGACCATAGGCGAGCCCGGAGCCGGAACTCACCACGCGCAGGCTGGCCACGTCGCCGCGACCCATCACGTTGTTGACGTTGACCGTCGCACCCAGCCGCCATTCGCCGGTGAACGGATTGCCGCCGTTGTCTAGATCGACCAGGCCGCTGACGCGGCGCCCGGGAATGATGTCGACGAGGAGGTCGGACGTGCCCGGCAGGCTGCCCGGGACCAGCGTTGACGTGACCTTGACGCCCGGCAGGTCGGACAGCAGCAGGAGGCGGTGTTCGAGCGGATCGATGGTGATCGCGTCGCCGCTGTGCAGTCCGTCCAGGAGATTGTTGGCCAGGCCGTCCGAGAGGCGGCTGTGGTTGCGCAGGTCGATCTTGCCGTAGTGGCCTTCGCTGACGGTGATCGTCACCACGTGGTTGCTGATGTCCTGCGCCGGCAAGTAGGCGCGCGCCACGAAGTAGCCATGGCTGCGGTAGTAGGCGGTGATCCGCGCCGCCATGGCCTGCAGGTCCCCGAGCGAGAGCATCGCGCCGGGCGAAAATGCCGCGACCTGCACCAATTGCCGCTCTTGATAAACCCGGGCGCCCGCGACGCGCAGCTGGTTGACCAGCACGCTTGCCGTGACAGTCTCGGGAGGTGCGGTGGTACTGCCCTCCTCGATCCGTATCGCCGGTTCGGAGCGCTGCGGCGGTGGCGGCGGCGAGAGTTGGCGCAATTGCGAGCCCGCGCCCGGAAGCGCCTGCGCAAGAATGCCCGGGCTGAGCGCTAGGAACGCCAACGGCATCAGCTGGTGTTTCAGTTTCATGGGGATGTCCAGCGTGATCTCGGTACCCGACTCACGGGTATTGGGCTAGTGCAGCCCAATGCAGCCGATGCGAAGTTGCATCCATGCGTAACGCCCGCCTAACGTGGACCATGCGTGGCCAATGCCAGATGAATAGGCTCGTTCAGCCGCGCGATCCGTGACCTCGTTGCGTGTTCGAGCGCCAGCGATGGCGATGGATTCGACTCGGTGCCGCGTCAGGAGGCGGGAAGGTCCGCGTACTCCGGGTGGCGCTTCATCCACGCGATCGCGTAGGAGCATGCAGGAACCACTTTCCATCCCTGCGCGCGCGCATGGTCCATCGCGGACCGCGTCATCGCATCCGCGACTCCCCGGCCCCCGACCGCGTCCGGAACGCCGGTGTGGGTCACGGTCATGACGCCACCAGCCAGGCGGTATTCAAGCACGCAGTCCTGCCCCTCCAACGTAACCGTGAAGCGATGCCGTACTGCGTCGTGAATGACATCCATGCGCCACCTCCGTCTGGTCGTACCGGGCGTCCATGGTATCGAGAGCTTCCGCGCCGCGACTGAACGAACACGCTGGCATGTTGCTCCCACATGAACGCGGTCCTGCCTCGAGCACCGCCCTAAGTCGCTATTCATCGGCATGCGCACAGGATGCACGCGACACAACGACACCAACGAGAGAAAATTCCATGAAGAGCCACCTGATCCTCGCCTCACTGCTGTTGTCCGCCAGTGCCCTGTCGGCCCCCACCGTCGCCGAAGCCAAGATGGCGCCCTGCGTCAAGGGTGCGATCGTCGGCGGCGTCGCTGGCCAGTTGCTCGGCCACCACGCGCTTGCAGGCGCTGCGGTGGGCTGCGCAGGGGCGGCAATCGTCCACAAGAGTCGCCACCACCATCACAACACCACGGCGTACTACCGCCGCTGAGCCAATCCAGAGGCCGGTGGGACGCCCCGGGCGGGCGTCCTGCCGGCGGACTGCGGGCGCGTATAGTGGGCGCAGGCCTCGACGCAGCAAGTAAATGGACAAGCCCGCCAAGCGTACCCCGACCCTCGCGGGAAATACGTCGAGAGCGGGCACAGCATCGCCGGCCTTGGAGACCGACCTCTACGCACTTCTGCTGGAGATGTCGGGCGAGGCGGTATTGATCCACGGCGAAGGCCGCGTGCTGCTGGCCAATGAGGCGGCGGCCCTGCTATTCGCCCTGCCCTCCCCGGTGGCCCTGGTCGGTCGCGCGCTCGAGGACCTGTTCGCCGATACGGCAGGCGCCGCCGCGGCACCGCAGCTGGCGGCCTACCCGAAACGCCGACGCATCGCCACCCGCGTGCGTCGCGCCGATGGCGTCGAGGTCGACGCCTCGCTTGGCGCACGTGCATGCACGTACCAGGGATTGGCCGCGACCCAACTGGTGCTTCGCTCGAGCATCGCGCGCGGGATCGACGACGCGACCGGTGATGCCGACGTCCTGACCGACCTGCCGAACCGCCGCCAGTTTCGCAGGCACCTGCAGGCGGCCATTGATCGTGCGATCCGGAATCGGCACCAGGTGTGGGTCTTGTACGTGGATATCGACCGTTTCGCGACCGTGAACACGCAATACGGCCATCCCGCGGGGGATGCCGTCCTTGCCGAGGCCGCCGCGCGTCTGCAGGCCTGCGTGCGCAAGACCGATATCGTCGCCAGCCCCGGCGGCGACGAGTTCCTGATCGCGTTGGAAGGGACCACGGACCTGGAAGGCGCACGCATCGTCGCCGCGCGCGCGCTCGAGGCGCTGTCGCTGCCGTTCGAGGTGCAGGGCGCCAAAGTGGAAACCAGCGCCTGCATCGGCATCACCAGGGCGCCCGGGGACGGCACAAATCCCGACCAGTTGCTGCAGAACGTGGATGTCGCGCTCTGGCAGGCGAAGGCCCGCAGCCGCAATCGATTCGAGTTCTTCTCCACCCAGATGGATGCCGAGCACCGCCGCAGTTCGCAGGTACTGGCCGACATCGAGCGCAAGTTCGCCAGCCTCACTCCGCGCGAAAACGAAGTCCTCGAGCATCTGGTGGCCGGCGAGGCCAACAAGATGATCGCCTACGAACTGGGCGCGAGCATGCGCACGATCGAACACCATCGCGCGCGGATCATGGACAAGATGCAGGCAGGGTCGCTGCCGGAGCTGGTGCGGATGGTGCTTGGCCGACGCGGCGGCTAGTCGGGCGTCGCCCCGCCTGCACAGGCCACGCAGCCCGGATCCGGGCGCAGCCGGGTCTCACGGAAGCGCATCGACAGGGCGTCCACGTGCAGGAGGCGGCCGGTGAGCGGTTCGCCGATGCCGAGCAGGAGCTTCAGGGTTTCGGTGGCCTGCAGGATGCCGATCAGTCCCGGCAGGACGCCTAGCACGCCGGCCTCGGCGCAGTTTGGTGCATCCTCCGCGCGCGGGGCGTCGGGAAACAGGCAGCGATAGCAGGGCGCGACACCACGCTGGCGCCCGGCGTCGAACACACTGACCTGACCCTCGAAGCGATGCACGGCGCCATAGACCAGGGGCTTGGCGTGGCGCACGCAGGCATCCGACAACAGGTAACGGGTGGGGAAATTGTCGGCGCCATCGATGACCAGGTCGACGTCGGCGACCAGGGCATCGACATTGCCCGCGGCCAGGCGTTCGATCCGGGCCTCGACGCGACAGTGCGGATTGAGCGCCGCCAGCGCGGCGGCGGCAGACGCAGCCTTGGGCATGCCGATGTCCTGGTCGCGATGCAGGATCTGGCGCTGCAGGTTGCTGCGTTCGATGCGATCGTCATCCACGATGCGAAGCAGGCCGACGCCGGCTGCGGCAAGGTAAAACGCCGCCGGTGAACCCAGGCCACCGGCGCCGACCAGCAACACGCGCGCCGCGCCCAGCCGACGCTGCCCCTCGACGCCCACCTGGGGCAGGCGCAGGTGGCGCGAATAACGGTCGAGGAAGTCGGCATCACCGGCATCGCCCTGCATGGGCAGCCCCCCGGCCTGCCACGCGGCGACCCCGCCTGCCACGGAATACAGGCGCGCATAACGCTGCGCGGCCAGTGCCCCGGCGGCGAGCAGGGAGCGCCTGCCGCTGCCGCAGATCAGCAGCAGGGCTTCACCGGGCGCGTCGTGGAATCGCGACGGGTCCGCCTCGAGCAGCGTGCGCGGCGCGGCGATGGCGCCGGCTGGCATGCCCAGCGCGTGTTCGTCGGGTTCGCGCACATCGAGCAGGGGCGCGCCGGCCGCTTGCATCGCGCGCGCCTGCGCCACCGAAATTTCAACGATCGCCGGGTTCATGCGCGTTGATTATCCGCCGATCGCCGGCGACAGGGGCAGCACTTCGACCACCTGGCCGGCGTCCCACTCACCTGCCCCGTCCGGCAACAGCAGCAGGCAGTTGGCCTCGGCCGCCGCGCGCAGGCGATGCGAGCCGTCGGCGGGATTGGGTGCGACCTGCAACTGGCCATCGGCATCGCAGTGCAGGCGGCCGCGCAGGAATTCCAGCCGGTCATGGCGCTTGCGGACCGGCATCGACAGTCTCGCGTTCAAGCGCGGCCGCGGCTCGCGACGTCCTTGCAGGGCGTCGAGAAAGGGCCTGCCGAGCGTGAGCCAGGTGGCGAACACCGACACCGGATTGCCGGGCAGGCCCAGCACCTGGCAATCACCGACCCGACCAGCCAGCACGGGCATGCCCGGACGCATAAGGACTTTCCAGAAATGGATGCGGCCTTGCGCCTCCAGCCAGGCCGGCAGGTAGTCCTTTTCACCGGCCGACACGCCGCCGCAGGTGATCACCACGTCGAAGGCGTCGGTGGCATCGCCCAGGGCGGAGGCGATGCGGGTGGGATCGTCGGGCAGCACCGGCCAGGCGACGGGATGGTAGCCCTCGGCCTGCAGCAGGGCCTGGAGCAGGACGCGATTGCTGTCGTGCATCTCGCCTGGCGCCAGCACCGTGCCTGCCGGCCGCAGTTCGTCGCCGGTGGTGAACAGCGCGACCGTGGGCCGGCGATGGACACGCATCCCGTCGCCCCCAACCGCCACTGCAAGCGACAGGGCCGCCGGCGTCAGCACATCGCCCGAGCGAAGGATCGTTTCGCCGGCGCGCACGTCCTCGCCGGCACGGCGCAGGTGCTGGCCGGGCGCGATGCTCGTGCGGAATCGGATGCGCCCGTCGGCGAGTTGCTCGGTGTCTTCCTTCATCGCCACCGCGTCCGCGCCCGCGGGCAGCGCCGCCCCGGTCGTGACGCGGATGCATTGCCCGGGACCCAGCTGCAGCGACAGCGCCTGGCCTGCGAATTGCTCCCCGGCGAGTTCGAGCGTGACGCTGCCGTCGAGATCCGCGACGCGCAGTGCGAAGCCGTCCATCGCCGAGTTGTCGAAGCCGGGGAATGGCGCGGCCGCGACCACGTCCTCGGCCAGGACACGGCCCAGGGCCTGCGAGGGCGCGACCATCTCGCTGGCAAGCAAGGACTCCGACGCGACGCGCGCGAGGATGTCCCTGGCCTGCGCGAATGGAATGCGGTTCGGGAACGAAGGGGCCGGGGGCGCGGATTGGGTCATGCGTCGGAAAAATCCCCGGGCAGGTTGAGGTTGCCAAGCCGTTGCGGCCGGATGTCCAGTTCCCCGTGCGGAAGCGCGGCGAGGACCTCGTGCACCGACAGCCTGCCAGCATCCAGGGCGGCACGCACGACCTGCAGGCTGGCAACGACCGGCCAGAGCGCCACCAGGGGCTGCAACCCGTCGGCATCGCGAACCACGCAGGTTATGCCTCCGGCTGCACTCGCGCGCAGCCGCGAGCCCAGGTCGGCGGGGACATCACGCAGGTCGACGGGGGCCGTCAGCAGCCAGTCGGTACGCGCCGCTTCCAGCAATGCCTCGAGCCCCGCCAGCGGGCCGAGTCCGCCGGTGCGCAAATCGGGCACGCGCCGGAAGCCGGGTTCTGCGCCCGTGGTGACACCATCGCTGTCGAAGGCACGACTGAGCAGCGTCGCACCCGGCGCATCGCCGGTTCGTTCGTCCGCCGGCAGCACGAAGGCATCGCGCGTGCGCTCCAGCAGCCGCTGGCCGCGGTATTGCAGTGCCGCCTTGTCGACACCGCCGAGCCGCGCGCCGCGGCCACCCGCGAGGATGCCCAGCGTGATCGCGGCCATCGCGGTTACCTGCCCTTGACGTGGCGGATCAGGCGGCGCTTCTTCTCGATCTGCCGGTCGGTGAGCACGTTCTTCTTGCCCTCGTAGGGGTTCTCGCCTTCCTTGAAGACGAAACGCACCGGCGTGCCGACCAGCTTGAAGCGCTTGCGGAAGAAGTTCTCGAGGTAGCGCTTGTAGCTGTCGGGCAGGGTCTTGAGGCGCGTGCCGTGGACGATGAACAGCGGCGGGTTCTCGCCGCCCGGGTGGGCGAATTTCATCTTCGGCAAATGGCCGCGCTGCACCGGCGGCGGGAAGCTTGCGTAGGCGACTTCCAGCGCGCGGGTGACTTCGGCGGTGCTGAACTTGCGGGTGGCCGAGGCGTGCGCGCGGCGAATCGTGTTGAACAACTCGCGCATGCCCGTGCCGTGCTTGGCGGAGATGGTGACTTGCTCGGCCCAGGTGCAGAAGCTCAGCTTGCGGTCGAGCAGCGCACGGGTCTGGTCGCGCTGGTAGGTGCTCTGGCCATCCCATTTGTTGACCGCGATCACCAGGGCGCGGCCGGCGTCAAGCACGTGGCCCAGCACGGTGGCATCCTGCTCGGTGACGCCTTCGCCCGCGTCGAGCATCACCACCGCGACCTGGCAGCTCTCGATCGCCTGCAGGGTCTTGAACACGCTGAACTTCTCGACCGCCTCCTCGACCCGCGCCCGCTTGCGCAGGCCGGCGGTGTCGATCAGCCGGTACTTCCTGCCGTCCCTGTCCAGGTCCACGGCGATCGAGTCGCGCGTGGTCCCGGGGACGTCGGAGGCGATCATCCGCTCCTCGCCCAGCAGGCGATTGACCAGGGTCGACTTGCCCACGTTCGGGCGGCCGATGAAGGCCACGCGCATGCGCTCGGGCTCGTCGGCCAGGATGTCGGCATCGGTGTCGGCGGGCAGGCGTGGCAGGATCGCCTCGACCAGCTCCGGGATGCCGCGCTGGTGCGCGGCGGCGATCGGGATGACCTTCTCGATGCCCAGGCGCGCGAATTCATTGACGCAGGCGTCCTGGTCCAGGCCGTCGGTCTTGTTCACCACCAGGTAGAACGGCCGGCCGGTCTTGCGCAGCCAGCGCAGGATGGTTTCGTCGTCCGCGCCCAGGCCCTGGCGGCCGTCGACGATGAACAGGACCAGGTCCGCTTCCTCGGCCGCGGCGCGCGACTGCCTGGCGGTGGCGGCGAGCAGGCCTTCGGCCTCGTCGGTCAGGCCGCCGGTGTCGCAGACCGCGAACGGCCGCTCTTCTTCGCGCCTGCACAGCCCGTACTGGCGATCGCGGGTGACGCCCGGCTCGTCATGGACGAGCGCATCGCGGGTCCGCGTGAGCGCGTTGAACAGCGTCGACTTGCCGACGTTCGGTCGTCCGACCAGGGCGACCAGCGGCAACATGGATCAGTTGCCCAGCTGGAAGGCCGCGAGTTCGCCTTCGTTGGACACCGCGTAAAGCACGCCCCCCGGGGAAACCTGCGGGGTGCCGCGCAACGCCGCGTGCTCGATGCGCTGGCGGCCGACCACGTCGCCGGTGTCGAGCTTGAGCCAATGCAGGTAGCCGTCGAGATCGCCGACCACGGCGTAGGCGCCCTGCACCACAGGCGACGTCAGCTGGCGGTACTCGAGGAGGTTCTGCTTCCACAGCGAGGTGCCGCTGCTGCGATCGAGAGCCCAGACATTGCCGATCTTGTCGGAAACGATGACGCGATCCGCGGCCAGGGCGACGCCGCCATAGCTGCCGACGTCGTGCGTCCAGACCGGCTGGCCGTTCGCCGCGTTCAGGGCCATCAGCTTGTCGTGGTAGCTCACGACGTAGAGCTGGTCCCCGTCGAGGACCATCTCGCCGTCGATGTCGGCCATGCGCTCGAGCTCCGAGCGGCCCTCGGGTTCGGCGACCGACTGTTCCCAGATTCGCTGGCCGTCGTCTTCCTTGATCGCCACCACGGCACCATCGTCATAGCCGATGTATACCAGTCCCTGCGCGCCGATCGGCGAGGCATTGCCGCGCACGCTCAGGGTCGGCAGGCCGCGGTCGAAGACCCACTTGCGGCTGCCATCCGCCGGATCCAGCCCGAACACCCGGCCGTCGTTGCTGCGTACGACGACGCGGCTCGCGCCGACGTAGGGGGCGCTGAGGACCTCGGAGGTCGCACGCACGGACCAGCGCTTGGCGCCAGTCGCCGCGTCGAAGGCGATGACTTCGCCATTGCGACCGCCGACCACCACCATGCCGTTGCCGACGCCGGGGCTGCTGCTCAGGCCGGCCTCGGCGGTGTCGCGCTTCCAGAACTTGAGCTTGCTGGCCTTGCCGGGGACGTCCACGCCGCTAGCGACCCAGACCCGCTTGCCGGTGGCGGCGTCGAACGCGATCAACTGCCCGCGGTCGTCCACGGCATAGACGCGGTTGCCATCGACGGTGGGATGCAGGCGCAACCAGGTGCGGGCTTCACCGCCACCCACGCTGGAGGACCACAGGTGCCTCACGGCGATCGGGGATGCCAGCTTGGTCAGCTCGGTGGGCTGGTTGACCTTGCTCTTGTGGGCGCCGCCGAGCCAACCTTTGACCGTTGAGCAGCCGGGTGCGAGCAGCACCACCAGACACAGGAACAGGACGCGTCGCAACATGGATCAGGCCTCCGGCTTTGCGGGAGGCGAGCCGCCCGCGTCGATCAGTTTCAGTTCCAGCAACGCGCGCGTGGGCGCCGCCTGGTCGAGATGGGTCAGTGCCTGCTCATAGTCTGCGCGGGCCTGGTCGCGCTTGCCCTGCGCGCCGGCGGCGTCGCCGCGCAGTTCCGCGGCGATGGCCGGGTACAGCGGCTTCGCGCCGATCGCGTCGAGCTGGCGGATCGCCAGGTCGGGCTTGCCGGCGAGCAGCTGCAGCCGCGCCAGGCGCAGCTCCAGCAGTTCCTTCATGTCGGGCCGGGTGAACGACGCCTGCGCTCCCTGCAGCACGGCAATGGCCTCGGCGGTCTTGTCGCTGGATTGCAGGAAGGCGGCCTGGCGCAGCACCGCCAACCGGGCGTACTCGGAGTCCGAATAGGTGCCCGCCAGCTGGGCTTCGATCGCCTTCGCCTTGGCGACATCCTTGGCCTCCAGCGCCTGCGTGTAGGCGTGGTACTGCGTCGCCGCTTCTTCCTGGTGGTGGCCGCCCTTGCCCTGCCACCACTGCCAGCCAAAGACCAGGGCGAGGCCGAGCGCGATGCCGGTGATCAGCGAGCTGCCGTTGTTGCGCAGCCAGCGCTGGACCAGTTCGCCCTGTTCGTGTTCGTCGAGTTCCATCGTTGGTTCTTTTCCGGCCGGGAATCGTCAAAGGATACCGTAAAGGGCGCGGCCTTCGCCGCTCCGCAGGTACCAGGCCACCACGCCCAGCGCCGCCAGCGCCGCCAGGACCAGGGCGACGCGCGCGGCGCGGCCCAGGCGGCGATCCAGGCGACGGCGCGGCGGGACATTGCCGATCGAGGCAAGCTGCGGCTGCGGCTTGCCGCGCACGACTTCGTCCGCGACCGAGGCCGGCAGTCCGAGCAGCTTCGCGTAGCTGCCGACATAGCTGCGCACGAAGATCGGCGCGCCCAGGCGCGACCAGTCCTCGCGTTCGATCGCATCGAGGACGGCGACCGGCAACTTGAGCTGCTGTGCGGCGGATTCGAGACTCCAGCGCGCCTTTTCCCGCGCATGCCGGAAGCGCAGCCCGACCGGGTCCTCGAACAGGGTGTCCTGGAAGTTGTCCTGGATCATGGCGTCGCCGCCCCCTCCCCGGTGGGCACGTGGTCCGGAAATTCGTCGCGCAGCCGCTGGCGCAGGCGCGCCGCGCTGACCCGGTCGCCGGCGGCGTCTTCGATGCTGGCGGCAAGTTCGAGCGTGGCTGCGTCGGCGCCCAGGGCATCGCGCCGCTGGATGAAGGCGCGGGCTTCCATGGTTTGGCCTTGGCGGAACTCGGTGTCGGCAAGCAGGTACAGCAACTGCGGATCTTCCGGGGCGAATTCCAGGGCATGCCGGAAATATTGCTCGGCCCGTGGCCAACGGCGCGCCTTGTGCGCGCACTTGCCGGCGTTCGCGAGGGCCTGCATGGGCGTCTTGTAGTCGGGATCGCGCAAGGCTCGGGCGAATTCAAGGTCGGCCGCATCCACCTGGCCCTGCCCGCACAGCCACGCAGCATGTGCATTGAGCACCGCGCCCGAGCCCGGCTTCAGCTTGAGCGCACGATCGAAGCTCTTGCCCGCCTTGTCGGCTTCCCCGTCAGCCTGCTGGATCAGCGCGATGACGACGTGGACATCGGCGGACTCCGGGTCGGTCTGCAGCGCCAGGCGGGCGTGTTCCATGGCGCGGGCATCCTGATGCTGGCCCAGGTAGCCCTGCGCAACGTCCAGGTTGTTGCGACCCGCAGGGGTCATGCCGCCCACGCTTCTTGCCTGCTTGGTCGGCGCCTGCGAGCAGGCCGCCAGCGCCGCCAGCACCAGCATCGCCAGGAGGTTGCGCGCGCGGCGCAGGTCAGGCTGCAGCATCGGGCGTCGCCTGGGCCTGCAAGCGGCGGTTGAACTCGGCCTGGCGACGGGTGCGGTCCAGGACCTGGCCCTTGAGCTGGCCGCAGGCCGCGTCGATGTCGTCGCCGCGGGTGCGCCGCACCATGGTCAGCACCTTGGCGTCGAGCAGGATGGTCTGGAAGCGGCGGATCACATCCTCGTCCGAACGCTCGTAGCCCGTGCCCGGGAAGCGATTGAAGGGGATCAGGTTGACCTTGGCAGCGTTTTCGCGCTGCAGCCGCGCATCCATGCGGCGCATCAGCAGGGCCAGCGCCCGCGCATGGGAGGGGTCGTCGTTGATGCCCTTCATCATGGTGTATTCGAAGGTGATGGAGGTGCGCGGCTTGCGTTCGGCGTAGCGCACGCAGGCATCCATCAGTTCGGCGATCGGGTATTTCTTGTTCAGCGGCACCAGGGTCGTGCGCAAGGCATCGTCGGGTGCGTGCAGAGATACCGCCAGGGACACGTCACTGGCTTCCGAGAGCTTGTCGATCATGGGCACCAGGCCGGCGGTGGACAGGGTCACCCGCTTGTTGGCCAGGCCGAAGCCGTTGTCGTCGCGCATCAGGCCCATGGCGCGCACCACGTTGTCGAAGTTCAGCAGGGGCTCGCCCATGCCCATCATCACGACATTGGTGAGCTTGCGCTGGTGGTGCGGCACGTTGCCCAGGTGCTTGGCCGCCACCCAGACCTGGCCGATGATCTCCGCGGTGCTCAGGTTGCGGTTGAAGCCCTGGGTGCCGGTGGAGCAGAAGGTGCAGGCCAGCCCGCAGCCCACCTGGCTGGACACGCATAGCGTGCCGCGGCCCTTGTCGGGGATGAACACGCACTCGATCGCATTGCCGCCGTCCATGCCGAGCAGCCACTTGTGGGTGCCGTCGGCGGAGGGTTTTTCGAACAGCACCGTGGGTGGAACGACCTCGGCGTGCTGCTCGAGCTTGGCGCGGAGCACCTTGCCGAGGTCGGTCATCTCCGCGAAATCGGTGACGTGCCGGTGGTAGATCCACTTCATCACCTGCTGCGCGCGGAAGCGCTTCTCGCCGAGGGTGTCGGCGAAAAAGGCCTCCAACCCCGGGCGATCGAGGTTGAACAGGTTGGTTCGGGTGCTTGCCTCGGTCACGTCCGGGTCGGTTCCTGTCGGTGCTGCGCCGGGCTCAGCGTGGGCACAGTTCGGTGGCGGCGAAGAAGTAGGCGGTCTCGATGGCCGCGTTCTCCAGGCTGTCGGAGCCGTGCACCGCGTTGGCGTCGATGCTCTGAGCGAAATCGGCGCGGATGGTTCCCGGGGCGGCGTCCTTCGGGTTGGTGGCGCCCATCAGGTCGCGGTTCTTCGCGACAGCGCCTTCGCCTTCCAGCACCTGGATCATCACCGGGCCCGAGCTCATGAATTCCACCAGGGCATTGAAGAACGGCCGCTCGCGATGCACGGCATAGAAGCCCTCGGCCTCGCGGCGCGACAGGTGCTTCATCTTGGCCGCAACGATCGTCAGGCCAGCGGCCTCGAAACGGGCGTAGATCTGGCCGATCGCGTTCTTGGCGACGGCATCGGGCTTGATGATGGAAATGGTGCGCTCCAGCGCCATGGCTTGCTGCTCCGTGAAAGGTTGTCGAGGGGATGGGAAAACCCGCTGAGTTTAGCAGAATGGCTTTGGGGACGCGGGTTTAGCCAAGGGGCCTTGACCCAACGGCCGTTCCAATCTAGGCTTGAAACAAGCGTTTCAATCCACTCTCGTAAAAGCCCACGGACGCCATGGCGACGACCCACTTCAACACCAAGGACCGCATCCTCGGCGCGGCGGAGGAATTGTTCGCCCAGCACGGCTTCTCCGGCACGTCCCTGCGCCAGGTCACGAGCCGGGCGGACGTGAACATCGCCGCGGTCAACTACCACTTCGGCTCCAAGGAAAACCTGGTCAACGAGGTCTTCCGCCGGCGAATGGACGAGATGAGCGAGCGGCGCATCCGCGAGCTTCGCAGCGCGCAGGAAGACCATCCCGGCGAACTGGAACCAATCCTTGCCGCCTTCATCGAGCCCGCCCTCGCCCTCACACTGGACCGGCATGGCTCGGCCTTCGTGCGCGTGCTCGCGCGAGCCTATGCCGAAAAGAACGACCGGCTGCGCAAGTTCCTGTCCGACAATTACGGCCAGGTCCTGCGCGAGTTCGCCAAGGCGATCGCTCCCTGCCTGCCGCAACTGGGCAAGGAGGAGCTTTATTGGCGGCTGGACTTCGTCGCAGGCGCGCTCACCTATGCCATGGCCGACTTCGGCCTGATCCGCCGGCCGGCGGGCACCTCCGAACGCAGCCATGGCGACAAGGCCGCGGAGCACCTGATCCGCTTCGCCGCTTCCGGGCTGCGCGCGCCCTGACCGCAGCTGGCGCCCGGCTGCGGTCGCCGACACCCGATTCTCCATTCCTTTCCTGTCCCCGGAGTTCCCCGATGCCGCAACTGAAGATCCGCAAGGTCGCCGTGCTTGGCGCCGGCGTGATGGGCGCCCAGATCGCCGCCCACCTGGTCAATGCCCGGGTGGACACGGTGCTGTTCGACCTCGCCGCAAAGGAGGGCGACAAGAATGGCATCGTCCTCAAGGCGATCGCCAACCTGGGAAAGCTCTCGCCCGCCCCGCTGGCGGCGAAGGACCGCGCGGCGGCGATCGTCCCCGCCAACTACGACGAGGACCTGGAGCGGCTCCGGGACTGCGACCTGATCATCGAGGCGATCGCCGAACGCCTCGACTGGAAGAAGGACCTGTACGCGAAGATCCTGCCTTTCGTGGGTCCGAAGGCAATCCTTGCTTCCAATACGTCTGGCTTGTCAATCAATAGCTTGGCTGATGTTCTTGATGTATCACTTCATCAGCGGTTCTGCGGCGTGCACTTCTTCAACCCACCCCGGTACATGCACCTGGCGGAGCTGATCCCCTGTGCGTCGACCGACCCCGCGGTGCTGGAAGGCCTGGAAGGATTCCTGGTCACGACGCTGGGCAAGGGCGTGGTCTATGCCAAGGACACGCCGAACTTCATCGGTAACCGCATCGGGGTGTTCTCCATCCTCTCGACCCTGCACCACACGGCCGCCTTCGGCCTGGGCTTCGACGCAGTGGATGCCCTCACCGGCCCCCTGCTCGGCCGCCCGAAGTCGGCGACCTACCGCACCTCGGACGTGGTTGGCCTGGACACCATGGCCCACGTGATCAAGACCATGGCCGATACCCTGCCCGACGACCCGTGGCACAAGTACTTCGTGGCGCCGGACTGGCTGCAGGCCCTGATCGCCAAGGGCGCGCTGGGCCAGAAGACCGGGGGCGGCATCTTCCAGAAGCGCGGCAAGGACATCGTGGTTCTCGACCTGGCCGCCGGCGACTATCGCCCGGCCACTGGCGAAGCCGCGCCCGAGGTCGTCGCCATCCTCAAGGGCCGTGACCCGGCGGCGAAGTTCGCCGCCTTGCGGGCGAGCGCGCATCCGCAGGCGAAGTTCCTCTGGGCCGTGTTCCGCGACCTGTTCCACTACAGCGCCTTCCACCTCGGCTCGATCGCCGATACGGCCCGGGACGTCGACCTGGCGATCCGCTGGGGTTACGGCTGGAGCCTGGGTCCCTTCGAGTCATGGCAGTCCGCGGGCTGGAAGACGGTAGCCGGCTGGATCCGCGAGGACATCGCCGCCGGCAAGGCCATGTCGGATGCGCCGCTGCCGGCCTGGGTGGATGCGCGCGATGGCGTGCACGCCGCATCGGGCAGCTACAGCCCCGGCCGCGATGCGCTCGTGTCGCGCTCGGCCAATCCGGTCTATCGCCGCCAGCGCTTCCCGGATCCGGTGCTGGGCGAAAGTTTCCCGGCCGGCCAGACTGTCTTCGAAACCGATGCGGTGCGCATGTGGCACGACGGCGACGGCATCGCGGTGCTCGGTTTCAAGACCAAGATGAACACCGTCAGCGACGGCGTACTCGCCGGCATCCAGCAGGCGATTGGCATCGCCGAGCAGGACTTCCAGGGCCTGGTGCTCTGGCAACCGAAGGAGCCGTTCTCTGCTGGCGCCGACCTGTCCGGCGCCATGGCCTCGTTGACTGCCGGCAAGGTGGACGAATTCTCGGCGATGGTCGCCAACTTCCAGGCCACCAGCATGCGCATCAAGTACGCGCTGGTGCCGGTGGTGGCCGCCGTGCGCGGCATGGCGCTGGGCGGCGGTTGCGAGTTCCAGATGCATTCGGCGCGCAGTGTGTTCGCGCTGGAAAGCTATGTCGGCCTGGTCGAGGCAGGCGTGGGGCTGCTGCCCGCCGGTGGCGGCCTCAAGGAGATCGCCACCCGCGTCGGGCTGGCGGCCGGCCCCGGCGGCGACGTATTCGCCGGGCTCAAGCCGTATTTCGAGACGGTGGCGATGGGCAAGGTGTCGGCATCGGCGCTCGAGGCGCAGGAGATGAAGCTGGCGCGCGACAGCGACGTGGTGGTGTTCAACGCCTTCGAACTGTTGCACGTCGCGCGCGAGCAGGCGCGGGCCCTGGCCGAAGCAGGCTGGCGCCCTGCCCTGCCCGCCCGGCAGATCCCGGTCGCCGGGGACGTTGGCATCGCCACTTTCAAGATGTTGCTGGTGAACATGCTGGAAGGGCGCTTCATCTCCGAGCACGACATGGAGGTGTCCACGCGCATCGCCACGGTGTTGTGCGGCGGCGACGTCGACCGCGGCTCGCTGGTGGACGAGGCGTGGCTGCTGCAACTGGAGCGCGAGCACTTCGTCGCGCTCGCGCAGATGCCCAAGACCCAGGCGCGCATCGCGCACACCCTTGCCACCGGCAAGCCCCTCAGGAATTGACTGGAGCGTTTTGATGAGCAAGCAGACACAGGACGCCTACGTCGTCGCCGCCACCCGCACGCCGGTGGGCAAGGCGCCGCGCGGCGCGCTGCGCAACGCCCACCCCGCCGACCTGCTGGCGCACGTGCTGCGCGCGGTCGTCGGCCAGGCGCCGGGCATCGACCAGCGGCGCATCGATGACGTAATCGTCGGCTGCGCGATGCCGGAAGGCGAGCAAGGCATGAACGTCGCGCGCATCGGCGCACTGCTGGCCGGGATCCCCGAGACCACGGCCGCGCAGACGGTCAACCGCTTCTGCTCCTCCGGCCTGCAGGCGGTGGCGCTGGCGGCGGACCGGATCCGCATGGGCGAAGCCGACCTCATGCTGGCCGGCGGCGTCGAATCGATGAGCATGGTGCCGATGATGGGCAACAAGGTGGCGATGAGCCCCTCGGTGTTCACCGAAGAGCACGTGGCCATTGCCTACGGCATGGGCATCACCGCCGAGAAGGTCGCCGAGCAGTGGAATGTCTCTCGCGCCGACCAGGACGCCTTCGCGCTGGCCTCGCACCAGAAAGCGCTGGCGGCGATCGCGGCCGGCGAGTTCTCCGCCGAGATCACACCGTACACGATCGTGTCGCGGCAACCCGGCAAGGACGGCGCGATCAACTCGCGCGAGATCGTGCTGCGCAACGACGAAGGCCCGCGCGCCGACACCAGCGCCGAAGGCCTGGCCAGGCTGAGGCCGGTCTTCCGTGCCGGCGGCAGCGTCACGGCCGGAAACAGCTCGCAGATGTCCGATGGCGCGGCCGGCGTGCTGCTGGCCTCGGAACAGGCGATCAAGGACTACGGGCTGACGCCGCTGGCGCGCTTCGTCGGCTTCTCGGTCGCTGGCGTGAAGCCGGAGATCATGGGCATCGGCCCCAAGGAAGCGATCCCCAAGGCACTGAGGCAGGCCGGGCTCAGCCGCGACCAGATGGACTGGATCGAACTCAATGAAGCCTTTGCCGCCCAGGCGCTGGCGGTGATCCGGGACCTCGGGCTCGACCCCGCCAAGGTCAACCCACTCGGCGGCGCGATCGCACTGGGCCACCCGCTCGGCGCCACCGGCGCCGTACGCGTCGCGACGCTCGTGCATGCCCTGCGGCGGCGCGGCCTCAAGCACGGCATGGTGACCATGTGCATCGGCACCGGCATGGGCGCGGCGGGCATCCTCGAGGCCGTCTAGGGATCGCACCGAAGGACTCCGGATCGCACGGCGGCCGACGGCCGGCTGCCCGCGAGACGTCGGCCGGGCCCGATGCGCGGTAGCAGCCAGCATCGCGGATGGGTGTCGTTTTGGCCCGCCGAGCGGCTAGCATGTCGGCTGCGGCCAAGGAGGTTCGATGCACGACCAGGACAGGCAGGGCGAGTTCCATCGGGCGGATCCTGCCTATCGCCGGCAGATGCAGCTGGCACTGGCGCTCACGATCGTGCTCGGCACCGTGGCGCTGCTTGCCCTGCGGTGGTGGCTGGCGCGATTGGGCGCGCACGCCGGCACGGGCGACCTGGAGACGTACGAAACCTGGCTCCACCGCCTGCTCGCCGGGCTGTGCCTGGTGCTCGCTGCGGCCGCCGCCGGCTTCGGCCAGTGGCTGTACCGGACGGCGCGCGCCACGGCACAGGAACGCCGGTGGCCGCCGACTGCGATGCGGACCTCGTCCGATGTGCGTATCCGCTGGCTGACGTCCGCCGACGCGCTGGTCACGCAACTGCGCGGCGGTGCGTTCGCGCTGTTCGCGCTGGCCATCGTCCTGGCGGGCTGGTCGGTCTGGCTATTCCGCAGCTGACCGGCGCGCCGGGCCGCGATCCGGCCCGGATCAGCGCGAGAGCGCGTCCAGCATGTAGGCGCGCGCGGCCGGCGCGAGGTCTTCGTGGTCCAGCGCGTACTGGATGGTCGCCTCGACCAGGCCGATGTGGCTGCCGCAGTCGAAGCGCCGGCCTTCGAACCGGTACGCCAGCACGTCCTCTTCCTTGAGCAGCGCAGCGATCGCGTCGGTCAACTGGATTTCGCCGCCGCTGCCGGCGCCTGTGTTCTCGAGCAGGTCGAAGATGCGCGGGCTGAGCACGTAGCGGCCGACCACGGCCAGCGTGCTGGGTGCGACATCGGGCGCCGGCTTCTCGACGATCGCCGAGATCCTGCCGTGGCGATCGGCGAATGGACCGGTGGCGACGATGCCATAGCTGCCGGTCTGGTCGCGCGGCACGTCCTGCACGGCGATCACGCTGTGGGACTCGCTTTCGGCCAGGTCCGCCATCTGGCGCAGTGCGCCCGGTCCGCGGTTCCAGATCAGGTCGTCGGCCAGCAGGACCGCGAAGGGCTCGTCGCCCACCACCGGCCGCGCGCAGAGCACTGCATGGCCCAGTCCCAGCGCCTCGGCCTGGGTCACGAACACCGCCCGCACGCCCTTCGGCAGCACGTCGCGGATCAGCGAGAGCAACTCGCCCTTGCCCGCCTTTTCCAGTTTCTGTTCGAGCTCGTAGGCCTTGTCGAAGTAGTCGGCCACCGAATGCTTGTAGCGGTTGGTGACGAACACCATGGTGTCGCACCCGGCCTCGACGGCCTCGTCGACGGCGTACTGGATCAGCGGCTTGTCGATGACAGGCAGCATTTCCTTGGGCACGGTCTTGGTCGCGGGCAGGAAGCGCGTGCCCAGCCCGGCGACCGGGAACACGGCCTTGCGGATGCGGAATTTCATCGGTGCGTGGAGGCCTTGTTGTATCCGGCCAGGGCGATGACGTTCTCGCCGCTCGGCCGGTAATCATGGACGGTGTAGCGCAGGAAGCCCTTGAAGACCTCGTCCTCGTACTCACCCTTGAGCAGCAGGTCGAGGCGGTCCAGGGTGCGGCCCATGTCGGCCACGTCGACGCTGCGCAACTCGGAGCGGAGCACACGGTGGTTGGCGGTATGGGCGTACCGCTCCTCGGGGTGGAGCACCGTCTCGTGCAACTTTTCGCCGGGGCGCAGGCCGGTGAATTCGATCGCGATGTCGGTGCCTGGATGCTTGCCGGCGAGCCGGATCATCTGCTCGGCCAACTCGCGGATGGCCACCGGCTGTCCCATGTCCAGGGTGAACACCGAGGCCGAAGACACCGACAGGTTGGTCGCCTGCAGGATGAGCTGGCAGGCTTCCGGGATGGTCATGAAATAGCGCGTGATGTCTGGGTGCGTGACGGTGACCGGCCCGCCCTGGGCGATCTGCTCGCGGAAGATGGGCACCACGCTGCCCGCGGAATCGAGCACGTTGCCGAAGCGCACGATCGCCAGGCAGGTTCCGCTGTCAGCCAGCACGGCCTGGCAGGCCAGCTCGGCCAGCCGCTTGCTCGCGCCGAGCACGCTGACCGGCTCGATCGCCTTGTCGGTGGAGATCAGCACGAAATTGCGCACGCCGGCCAGGCGGCAGGCGCGGGCGACGATGCCGGTGACCTGCACGTTGTTGCGCACGGCGGCACGCACCTGGGATTCCAGCATCGGCACCTGCTTGCAGGCGGCCGCATGGAAGACGAAGTCCACGCCCTTGAGGAAATTCCGGTAGCTCGGCACGTCGCCGCAATCGGCCAGCAGGGGCTGCAGGAACAGGGTCGGGAATTCGGCGACAAGCAGCCGGCTGACTTCCTCGAGTGCCTGTTCGTCGCGTTCGACCAGCACCAGGCGGCCGACGCCGGCCTGGGCGCACTGCTTGGCCAGTTCGGAACCGATGGATCCACCCGCGCCGGTGATCAGCACGGCCTTCTCGCCATAGTGCTCGTGCACCAGTTGCCAGTCGAACTGGACCGGTTCGCGCCCGAGCAGGTCCTCGATCGCCACTTCCCGCAGCTCGAACCCGCCGGGCTTGTACTCGAGCTGGTCGGCGAGGCGGGACACCTTGCGGAACGGCAGGCCGGTTTCGTCGCACAACTCCACCACGCGACGCATCTGCGCCGCGTTCGCCGAGGGCATGGTGATGACCAGCAACGAGGCCGCGGTCTCTCGTGCGACCCGGGTCAGGTCGTCCAGCGTGCCGAGCACCTGCACGCCCTGGATCTTGGCGCCCTTGAGCACGGCGGTGTCATCGAGCAGGCCGACGGCGTAGTAGCGATCCTGGCCGCGCAATTCGCGCAGCAGGGTCTCGCCGGCGCGGCCAGCGCCCAGGATCAGCACGCGCGTGGCGCTGGCCCGTCGCGACTGCGCCAGGCTGTTGTCCTTCCACAGGCGGTAGACCAGGCGCGGCAGGCCCAGGGCCAGGGTCAGGAACAGCGGATAGGGCACCAGCACGCGCCGGGGAACGTCCGGCAGCATGCCGACGATCATCAGGGTCGGGACAATCAACAGGACGCCGATGAAGGCGGCGCTGGCCAGGTTGACCAGGTCGGGCATGCTGGCAAAGCGCCAGACCCCGCGATACAGGCCGACGCGCCAGAACACCACGCCTTGGATGGCAACCGCGATCGCCAGCTCCTGCACCAGCGACACCGCAGGCGGCGCGCCAGCCTGGCCAGCCAGCCAGCGCAGCATCAGCCAGGTAGCGACGACCATGGACAGGTCGTGCAGGATCACCAGCAGGCGCGGGAGGTGGTCGATCCAGGGCCAGCGTCTCGTCATTGCTCAGCTCCCCTGCGCGTCCGTGGCGACAACCACCGCCGGCGTAGCCCGAAATCCAGGGCGGCCGCCGAAACCAAACATAGGGTAAACGAAGCCCATATAACCAAACTTGAACGAGAACTGTCGCAAATCCGGGCCGCTGCGACGAATACCCCGGTGCAGGCGGCGTATGCCACGCAGACCGCCAGGTGCGAATGGCCGGACCGCACGGCATATTGGTAGAGGTGCTCGCGGTGCGCGCGCCAGACGGGCCGGCCGGCGAGCGCCCGGCGAAGCAGGGTCAGGCCGCTGTCGATCAGCATCGCTCCCGGCAGCAGGAGGGCGGCAGGCCCGCCGATCACGCCCCGGCGCCAGGACAGCACCAGCAGGACGAACAAGGCCGCCCCGAGCAGGTGGCTGCCTGCATCGCCCAGGAATACCCGGGCCCGCGGCAAGTTGAACGGCAGGAATCCGAGGCAGGCGCCAGCGAGGACGAGGCCCAGCAGCCGCAGGTCGGCGCCCTGCCCCGGCCACCATGCCAGCGCCAGGGACAGCAACAGGGACTGGACTGCCACCAGCCCGTTGCTGCCATCCATGAAGTTCCAGATGTTCACGAAGTAGACGGCGGCGATCAGCAGCGCGCCGAAGCCCAGCCAGCCGAACGGGCCTGGCGAGCCAAGCAGCAGGGCCCAGGCCAGGACGGCGCCGGCGAGCCACTGGCCTGCGAACTTGGCCAGGACGGGCAAGGGGCGCAGGTCGTCCAGGGCGCCAACCAGGGTGAACAGGGCGAGACCCACCGCCAGGCCCCACCAGGGCAACAAGGCGCCGCCCGGCCCGAAGCCTGCGGGAGGGCGCACGAGCATGGCTGCAAGCAGGACGCAGGCGATGGCGACGCCGCCGCCGCGCGGCGTCGGCGCGTCGTGCAGGCGGCGCTGGCCCGGTGCATCCTGGATGCCGCGGTGGCGCGCGAGCGCGGTCCAGGCGGCCGTCAGGACCGCGCTGGCGCCCGCCGCGACGGCGAGCAGCGGCACGGCCCCGGGCTCCGTCGGCATCAATCCCCCGCCGCGCTGTGCAGCGGCTTGATCGTGCCCCAGTGCTTGCAACTCGGGCATTGCCAGTGGTGGGCGCGCGCGCCGAAGCCGCATCGCGTGCAGCGGTAGCTGTTGGTCCGGACCACCAACTGGTCGGTGATCTGCTTTAGCGTGCGCAGCGATTCGGAGGAATCGTCGTCGGGGTTCTCCAGGCTGAGGTCGATGAGCGCCGCTTCGCCCCGCACGGAGGGACGCTGCTGGACCTGCCGGGCCAGGAAGGCCTGCGCCGCGGCGATGCCTTCGTCGCGCTGGATCAGCTGGGCCAGCGCCAGGACCGGGGAAACGCCCGGATAGCCCTCGATCATCTCCTGCAGGAAGCCGCGCGCGCGCGCGGTCTCGCCGCGACGCTCGTAGCAGGCCAGCAGCGGGCTCATGATCTCGGGCAGGAACTCGATGTCATGCCGGGCCACGCGTTCGAAGGCGCGGATCGCCGCTGCATCGTTGCCCTCGGCCAGCTCGAGCCGACCCTCGGTGACGCCGGCGCGCACGCTGTTGCTGTCGGCGCCGTAGGCGCGACCGATTTCCTCCCGCGCCAGGTCGACCCGATCCTCCAGCCGGGCCTTTTCCGCCAGTTCGCAATGGAAGTGCGCAATGACCTTGCCCATCGGTTCGCCCGAGGTCTTCTCGTACTCGAGCGCATGGTCGATCGCCTTGTACCAGTCGCGTTCGAACTGGTAGATCGCGATCAGCTGGCGCAGCGCCTGGGGTGCATGCACGCCCATCTGCACGAGGTCGTTGAACAGCGTCTCGGCACGATCGAGCAGGCCGGCGCGCATGTAGTCCTCGCCCAGCGCGAGCACGGCGCGGGTTTTCTGCTCTTCGCTCAGGCCGATCCGCGCCACCAGGTTCTGGTGCAGGCGGATTGCGCGGTCCACTTCGCCGCGCCGGCGGAACAGGTGGCCCAGGGTGAACTGGGTTTCGACCGTGTCCTTGTCGACTTCGGCGATCTGCAGGAAGATTTCGATCGCCTTGTCCTGCTGTTCGTTGAGCAGGTAGTTCAGGCCGCGGAAATAGGTGTTGGACAAGCGCGAGATGCTCGCGCCACCCTTGATCTCGCCGCCACGCCGGCCCGCCAGCCAGCCGATGGCGGCCGCGGCCGGGATCAGGAGCAGCCAGGCGGCATGGGTCATCATCAGCGCGGTGCCCCGTCGCTGAAGTCCTGGCGGTCCGGACCGGATCCCGCGGCGCCACCAGCGTGCATGCGCCGCCGCAACGGCCAGACCACGCCCGCGGTGACGACCAGGCCGCCCAGGAAGGCGCCGGCGAGCAGCACGCTCAGGAGCACCAGGCCGAGTCGGCCCTCCAGCACGCGGAAGCCAAGGTCAACGGCCACGGGCTGCGTGTTGAGCGCGCCGAACACCAGGCCCAGCGCGACGAAGCACAGGGCGACGAGGGATTTGATCAGGCGCATCGTGGTCGGGCCTCGTGGTGTCGTCGGTCAAGCCAGGCCGCCTGGGGCGCAGCGACGCGAGCCGGGCGTGCGTACCGGGCGCTCAGCCGCCGGCGTTCGATTCCCCGGCATTGACGCGGTCGCGCAGTTCCTTGCCGGGCTTGAAATGGGGGACGTACTTTCCGGGCAGCGCCACGGAGTCGCCGGTCTTGGGATTGCGGCCCAAGCGCGGCGGACGGAAATGCAGTGAAAAGCTGCCGAAGCCGCGGATCTCGATCCGTTCGCCTTCGGTGAGCGCATTGCTCATCATCTCGAGGAGCGTCTTGACGGCCATGTCCACGTCGTCTGCCTTCAGGTGGCCCTGGCGGCTCGAGAGGATCTCGATCAGTTCCGATTTGGTCATGTCAGCGGCTGGCTCTCTCGAGTCGTGCATCGGTGGCACCGTCGGCGGCCGCGTTGGCCAAGGACGTCGACGCCCCCGAAAACGGACGCGGCCCGGGAAGTCCCGGGCCGCGCCTGCGTGTCACTCGCCCTTGTTCAGCTGCTCGCGCAGCAAGGCGCCAAGCTTGGTGGTGCCGCTGGATGCGTCGGACGCCTTGTTGACCTCGGCCATGGTCTCGGCCACGTCGGCCTCGTCCTTGGCGCGGATCGACAGCTGCATCACGCGGCCCTTGCGGTCCATGCCCATGTACTTGGCCTCGACCGTGTCGCCGACCTTGAGGTGCTGCGACGCGTCCTCGACCCGCTCCTTGGCGATGTCGCTGGCGCGCACGTAACCCTCGATGCCGTCCGGCAGCGCGATGGTCGCGCCCTTGGCGTCCACTTCCCGAACGGTGCCGGTGACGATGGCGCCCTTCTGGGTGACCGCCATGTACTGGCCGATCGGATCCTGCTCCATCTGCTTGACGCCGAGCGAAATGCGCTCGCGCTCCGGGTCCACGGCCAGGACGACGGCTTCCAGCGTGTCGCCCTTCTTGTAGTTGCGGACGATGTCCTCGCCGGTGGTGTTCCAGCTGATGTCCGACAGGTGCACCAGGCCATCGATGCCGCCGTCCAGGCCGATGAAGATGCCGAAGTCGGTGATCGACTTGATCTGGCCCGACACCTTGTCGCCCTTCTTGAAGATGGCCGCGAAGGCCTCCCACGGGTTGGACACGCACTGCTTGATGCCCAGCGAGATGCGGCGGCGCTCGGCATCGACGTCCAGCACCATCACTTCGACCTCGTCGCCCAGCTGGACGACCTTGGACGGGTTGACGTTCTTGTTGGTCCAGTCCATCTCGGACACGTGCACCAGGCCTTCCACGCCCGGCTCGATCTCGACGAACGCGCCGTAATCGGTGACGTTGGACACCTTGCCGGTGAGGCGGGCGCCGGTCGGGTAGCGACGGGCGATGTTGTCCCACGGATCCTCGCCCAGCTGCTTGAGGCCGAGGCTGACGCGGTTGCGCTCGCGGTCGTACTTGAGCACGCGGACCTGCAGTTCCTCGCCCACGTTCACGACTTCGGACGGATGGCGCACGCGCTTCCAGGCCATGTCGGTGATGTGCAGCAGGCCGTCGATGCCGCCGAGGTCGACGAACGCGCCGTAATCGGTGAGGTTCTTGACCACGCCGGTGACGATGCCGCCTTCCTGCAGGCGCTCGAGCATCTGCTCGCGCTCGACGCTGTTCTCGCTCTCGACCACGGCGCGGCGCGAAACCACCACGTTGTTGCGCTTGCGGTCGAGCTTGATGATCTTGAACTCGAGTTCCTTGCCTTCCAGGTAGCCGGGATCGCGCACGGGGCGCACATCGACCAGGGAACCGGGCAGGAACGCGCGGACGTCGCGGATGTCGACGGTGAAGCCGCCCTTGACCTTGCCGCTGATGCGGCCGGTGACGATTTCGCCGGCCTCCATCGAGGTCTCCAGCTCGTCCCAGACCATGGCGCGCTTGGCTTTCTCGCGCGACAGCACGGTCTCGCCAAAACCATTTTCGAGGGATTCCAGGGCCACCTTGACGGTGTCGCCGACGGCGACTTCGAGCTCGCCCTGCTCGTTGCGGAACTGTTCGATGGGCACGATGCCCTCGGACTTCAGGCCGGCGTTGATGACGACGACGTCCGAGCGGACCTCGACGACGATGCCGGAGACGATCGCTCCCGGCTTCAGCTTGACGAGGGCGATCTGGCTTTGTTCGAACAGTTCGGCGAAAGATTCGGTCATTGTTGTTTCTCGGTTGAACACACGGGTTGCCGGCACTGCCGGGCCCACCTGTCGTGCGCGTGGTGCGCGTTATGGAACCGCGGCGTATGCCGCGGGCTCGGGGCCTGCTCGTCGAAACGCCGCCCTGGGGCGGGCGTGGGCTGGATCGGGCCTAGCGGGGCCGCAGGGAAGCCGGCAGCACCGCAAGCACACGTTCGATCACTTCGGTGATCGGCATGCCCGTGGAGTCCAGGATGACCGCATCGGCTGCGGGTTTCAGGGGCGCCACGGCACGTCCGGCATCGCGCTCATCCCTGGCGGCGATTTCGTGCAGCAGACTGTCAAGATTAACGGAAACCCCTTTGTCTTTCAACTGCTTATAGCGGCGTCGGGCCCGTTCGGCGGCGCTGGCGGTCAAAAACACCTTGTAGGCGGCATCCGGGAAGATCACCGTCCCCATGTCGCGTCCGTCGGCCACCAGCCCGGGCTTCCGGCGGAAACCTAGCTGGAGCTGCACCAATGCGGCCCTGACCGGCGGATGGGCGGCGATGGCCGATGCCGCGGCCGCGGCGGTTTCCGAGCGCAGGGCGCGGGTCGCGTCCTTGCCGTTGACCAGGACATGCGGCTCGCCGTCCGGGCCTGGTTCGAAGCGGATTTCGGTGCGGGTGGCGCAGGCTGCGACCGCATCCGCATCGCTGAGGTCCAGCCCCTCCCAGGCGGCCGCCTGGCCGACGGCGCGATAGATCGCGCCGGAATCCAGGTAATGCCAGCCCAGCCGGCTGGCGACCGCCTGGCTGATGGTTCCCTTGCCCGATCCGGAGGGGCCATCGATGGTCAGGACGGGTGCGGGCGAGGTCATGCGCCGATTCTATCCGGGGACACTGCGGACAGGCCCATGCCTGCGTCTCGCGCCCGGTCCAGGAAGCCCGGGAACGATGTCGCCACGTTGGCACAGTCGGCGATATCGATCGGATCGCTGGTGCACTGGCCGGCCACGGCCATGGCCATCGCGATTCGGTGGTCGCCACGGCTGTCGGTCTTCCCGCCGTGCAGCGTCCCGCCGCCGGCCAGGTCGGCGCCATCCGGGACTTCGACGATGCCGGCGCCCAGGGCGGCCAAGGCCGTGGCCATGGCGGCCAGGCGATCCGATTCCTTGACGCGCAGCTCGGCGGCGCCCCGGATACGGGTCGGCCCCTGGGCAAGCGCCGCGGCGACCATGAAGGCCGGGACCTCGTCGATCATGTCCGGGACCAGTTCGCGGGGCAGCTCGATCCCACGCAGCGGCGCCGCCCGGACTCGAAGGTCCGCCACCGGTTCACCGCCCTGCTGCCTTGGGTCGAGCGCGTCGATGCGGGCTCCCATCAGGCGCAGGGCTTGCAGGAGTCCGGTGCGTCGCGGATTCATGCCGACCGCCTCCAGCACCAGGTCCGAACCCGGCACCACACTGGCCGCCACGAGGAAAAAGGCGGCGGAAGACATGTCCGCGGGGACGTCCACGTCGGTCGCTTGCAGGCGCGCCCCACCCTGGATCGCCGCGTAGCCGGGCCGGAACTCGATGGGGGCGCCGAAAGCCGCGAGCATGCGCTCGGTGTAGTCGCGCGTCGGCTGCTCGCGGACGATGGTCTGGCCCCGGGCATAGAGACCTGCCAGCAGCACCGCGGATTTGACTTGCGCACTCGCTATTGGCGTAGTGAAATCAATTGCTTGCAAAGTATTATTCGAGTGGATTCGAAGGGGAGGAACCCCACCGTCAGCGTCGATCCTTGCGCCCATGGCTTGCAGGGGGGCGATCACCCGGCCCATGGGCCGCGCGCTGAGCGAGCTGTCCCCGACCAGGGT
>JANXUD010000093.1 GCA_025352045.1 Gammaproteobacteria bacterium
CGTCCATGTAGGCTAATCGGCGCCGTCCATGGCGCCGATTGTCCCGCCAAGACCCCTGCACCAAGCCGGCCAGGACACTTCACCATCGCCCCAGATCGACCGCCTTCCGCGAGCACCACCAGCCGAACCCTCCGTCACGTCCGCAGCGCAACTCGCACGCGCGCGCGCGAGCGCAGCGATGCATGCCCAGTGGCCGCGGAGGTCGATGGCGCGCGGTGCCGTGCTGTGCATCGCGACGATTGGTGGGTGTGCGGTGCTGTGCCGTGCAGTGCGACGGTGAGTGGGGGCGCGGATGCCGGTAGCCTTCGCGACGGGGATCGGCGCCATGGAGGGCGCCGATAAGCCTACAAGGACGTATTCACGGCGTCCCGTCGCGGAGGCTGCCGGCATCCGCGCCCTCGCCGACACGGAGCGGTTCGAAACTATCCGAGCGCGCGACCGCCATCCACGCGCAGCAACTGGCCAGTCGTGTAGTGCGCGTCCTGCAGCAACCAGCGGACCGCCTCCGCCACGTCGTCCGGCGTGCCGGCGCGCTGCAGCGGCGTGCTGGCGAGCATCGCCTGCTGGTCGGCCTCGGCCTTGCCCTGCTCGGGCCAGAGCACGGCACCCGGCGCAACTGCATTGACTCGCACCTGCGGCGCCAGTTCCTTCGCCAGCGACCGGGTCAGCATCACCAGCGCCGCCTTGGCCATGCAGTAGATCGTGTGCTCGCGCAGTGGCTGTTCGGCATAGATGTCGGCGAGGTTGACGATGGCGCCGCCGGCGGCGCGCAGGTGCGGCGCGGCCGCCTGCGACAGGAAGAACGGTGCGCGCGCATTGGCGGCGAACAGGTCGTCCCAGGCCGCAGGCGTCGCGCTTCCGATCGGCGTCGGATAGAAGGCGCTGGCGTTGTTTACCAGGGCGTCGAGCCGGCCGAAGCGGCCGATGGCCTGCGCGACCAGTTCGGGGAGCCGGTCGAACTCGCCCAGGTCGGCGCGCAGCAACAGGCAACTGCCGGGGCGCGCGCCGTCGAGCGCCTCGTGCAGGACCTGCGCCTCGGCGATGGCATGTCGATGGTGGATGACCAGGTCGTAGCCCGCCGCGTGCAGCCGGCGTGCGATGACCGCACCGACCCGCCGGGCACCACCGGTCACCATTGCCACCGGCCGTTGTTCGCGCATTGCCCGCTCCTGTCTGGCGTTGATTGGCTGGATGTGGACTGACCGACGGGCTTCCGCGGCCGCCGCCTGCCGCTTGGGCCGCGTGGACCGCTGCTATCCTGCCCATTCGTCCGCCACGATGTTACCCGATGCCCGATTCCGCCCTGCCGGAGCCGTCCCCCGACGCCCGCGCGCACAGCGACCAGTTGGTCGAGTTCATCCGGGGACAGATCCGCGGAAACGGCGGCGCCATCCCCTTTTCCCGCTTCATGGAGCTGGCGCTGTACGCGCCGGGCCTGGGTTATTACAGCGCCGGCGCGCGCAAGTTCGGCGCCGAGGGCGACTTCGTCACCGCGCCGGAACTGGGGCCGGTGTTCGCCCGCTGCGTAGCCGATGCGATCGCGCCGGTGCTCGGGGCGCTTGGGCCGGATGCCAGCGTATTCGAACTGGGCGGCGGCAGCGGCGCCTTCGCCGAGGTCGCCCTGTTGCGCCTGATGGGCCTGGATGCGCTGCCCGCGACCTATTGGTTGCTCGAGCCGAGCGCCGACCTGCGCGAGCGGCAACAGGCGCGCCTGCGCGCGGCCCTACCCGCCACGCTGTTTGCCCGTTGCCAGTGGCTGGACGGGCCGCCGGAAGCGGAATGGCGCGGCGTGCTGTTCGCCAACGAGGTGATCGACGCCCTGCCGACGCCGCGTTTCACCAAGCACGAAGGCGAGGTTTACGAAGAACACGTCGTGCTCGACCACGCGGGCCGCTTCCTGCGCGTGGACCAGCCGGGCGATGCGCTGTTGCGCGGTGCGGTGCGCCACGTCGAGCGCGACATCGGCGCGCCGCTGCCCGAGGGCTATCGCAGCGAAGTCCTGCCGCAGCTTCCGTACTGGATCCAGGCGGTTGGCGGCCTGCTCACCGACGGCGTGATGCTGTTCGCCGACTACGGCTACGTGCGTCGCGAGTACTACCTGCCGGCGCGCCGCGAAGGCACCTTCCTGTGCCATTACCGGCATCGGGCCCATGACGATCCCTTCTTCCTGCCGGGGCTGCAGGACCTGACCGCGTCGGTGGATTTCACCGCGCTGGCCGAGGCGGGCGTCGGGACGGGCTTCGACCTCGCCGGCTACTGTTCGCAGGCCAGCTTCCTGATCGCCAATGGGCTGCAGGCGCGACTGGAGGACATCGCTGCGCTTGCCGACGAAGCCGACCGTTACCGCGCGCACCAGGAAGTGAAGACACTGACCCTGCCCGGTGGCATGGGAGAACGTTTCCAGCTGATGGGCTTCCAGCGCGGCGTGGATTTCCAGCCACAGCTGGCGATGGGCAGCCTGGCGGGGCGGCTGTGAGCGCCGACGACGGCCGCGGCGCTTCCGGGCCGCAATCCTCGGGCGCGCGGCATGGCTTGCGCGCATTCCGGCGGCCGAGGCTCTGGCTCGGCCTGTGGGTCTTCGGGTGGCTGCTGTGCGTGGTCCTGTCGCTGATCCACGCGCCGTCGCTGGCGACCGACGTGCCCGAGGGCGACAAGGTCGAGCACCTGGCCGCCTATGGCCTGCTGTCCGCCTGGGCGGTGTGGATCTTCGCGGCCAGGCGTGCGCAATGGATCGCGGCATCGGGCCTGATCGGCCTGGGCATCGCGATGGAGTTCGCGCAGGGTTACCTGACCACCTATCGCAGTATGGATTGGCGCGATGGGCTGGCCGACAGCATCGGCGTCCTCCTGGCGCTCTGGTTGGCGCGGACCCGCTGGCCCCGGGCCCTGCAGCACCTCGACACTCGCCTACCCTGAACGGGGCCGGTTCTCTCACATTGCTAAACACGCGACGCACGTGGTTCAGCGATGTGAAAGAACCGGCCCCGATTGCGATGATTGCGCGTTGCGGATGGCGGCGATGCGGGCCTGGGCGAGGCGTTCGCCGACCTCCGGGCCGCTAGCGCCGTCGAGATCCAGGTCGCGCGCGCTGATCGCACACGCGGCGCCATGCAGCCGCATCAGCAGTTCGCCCTGCGGATACTCCGCCTCGGCGGCGCCGCCGCGGCCGCGCTTGTCGGCCTCGCAGACGATCGCCAGCTCGGCGATGCGCGCAGGTTGCCGGAAGGCATCGCAGCGGACGAACAGCGCATGCACCGTCTCCGGCCGCAATTCCGCCACGCGATGCACGTTGAGGTGTTCGCGGCAGGCGGTCTCGGCCAGCTGGCGCACGTCGGACGGCACCTTGTAGCGCGCGCACACCGCGCGCAGCGGCGCCAGCCCCGAGTGTCCGTGGGCGATGTGTCGTGGCAGCTCGGCGACGGGCGTCAGCGCCTTGCCCAGGTCGTGCACCAGGGCGGCGAATCCGATCCGTGCATTGCCGGGCGCGAGGCGCGCGGCCATGTCGCAGACCATCAGAGTATGCAGGCCGGCATCGATCTCGGGATGGAAGTCGGCACGCTGCGGCACCCCGAACAGGGCGTCCACCTCCGGCAGCAGCCGCGCCAGCGCGCCACAGTCGCGCAGCAGCGCGATCGCTGCGGACGGCTTGGGTTGCGCCAGCGCGCGCGACAGCTCCTGCCAGACCCGCTCGGGCACGAGGTGATCCACTTCGCCGCGCGCGACCATGTCGCGCATCAGCGCGAGCGTGTCGGGATGCAGGTGGAAACCAAGCGGCGCGAAACGCGCCAGGAAGCGGGCGCCGCGCAGGATGCGCACCGGGTCCTCGCCGAAGGCCGGCGAGACGTGGCGCAACACGCGCGCCTCCAGGTCCGCCACGCCGCCCCAGGGATCGACCAGGCCGCCGGCCGCACCGGCGTCCTCGGCGATCGCGTTGACGGTGAAGTCGCGTCGCGCCAGGTCCTGGGCCAGGGTGACGTCCGCGTCGGCGTGGAAGACGAAGCCGGTGTAACCCGGCGCGGTCTTGCGCTCGGTGCGCGCGAGTGCGTATTCCTCACCCGTGACCGGGTGCAGGAACACGGGGAAATCCTTGCCGACCGGCTTGAAGCCACGCGCGACCATGTCGGCCGGCGTCGCGCCCACCACGACGAAATCGCGGTCGCCACCAGCCTGCCCGAGCAGCCGGTCGCGCACCGCGCCACCGACCAGGTAGGTCTCCATGGCCTCAGTGCATCGCCCGGTAGCGGGTATAGCGGTGTTCCTTGTCGTCCGGCCCGCCGAGGATGTCCGGCAGCACGGCCGCGACGCGCGTCGGCGCGATGCCGAGCCGGTGCAGGCCGTCGATGCCGCCGACCGAATCGGTCTGCAGCGAGCGGAAATTGTCGCTGGAGAACGGCTTGCCCGGCACGAAGTCGAAGGCCAGGCCCTGCATCCGGCCCAGCAGGTCCGGCAGCGGGATGACCAGGCGGCGCAGGCCCAGCTGGCGCGCGCTGAGCTTGACGATCTCGCCCAGCGTGAATACCTCCGGCCCGTACAGCTCGTACACCTCGCCGACGGCATGGCGATCGCGCAGCGCGCGCGCGAAGGCCTCGACCACGTCGCCCACGTACACCGGCGCGAAGCGCGCGTTCGCGCAGGCCAGAGGCAGCACGGGCGCCAGCCGCAGCAGCGCGCCGAAGCGCGTGAACAGGCCATCGCCCGGGCCGAAGATGACCGAGGGCTCGAACAGGGTCCACTGCAGGCCCGAGGCCTTGACCGCCGCCTCGCTCTCGCCGCGCGATGCCAGGTAGTGGCTGCCGCCGCGGCCGGCGTTGAGCGCGCTCATCTGCAGCAGGCGTTGCGGCCCGCCGTCGCGGCAGGCGGCGATCACCTGCTGGCACAGCTCGACGTGCGCACGGCGGAAGCCACGGCCGTCGTCGCCGGATTCGTTGAGGATGCCGACCAGGTTCACCACAGCATCGGCGCCCGCCAGCGCGGCGCGCAGCGCGGCGGGATCGTACACGTCCACCTGGCGCAGGACGGTGCCGGGTGCGAGCAGGCGGTCGGCATGCACGGCGGGATTGCGGCTGAGCACGGTGACGGCGTGCCCGTCGGACAACAGGCGCGACACCAGGCGGCGCCCGACGAAGCCGGTCCCCCCCAGCACGACGATGTGCATGCTTTTGCCGTTCACGCTGTCCCTGCTCCCGCGTTGGTGTCCTGGCTTGCGTCGCCACGCCCGCCGGAGGCTCCGGGGGCGCTTATTGCGCTGTGTCGCAGCGGAATTTCCGCCGCTCCGCGCGGCTCGCCAACTGCCCGAGCATGCGCCCGGACAGCGGCGCCGCCGTGCCGTCGAGTCGCCAATCGTAAACCACGCTGAAGGCGAGCACCCGCGAGACGTACTCGCGGGTCTCCTTCCAGGGAATGGATTCGATGAAGAAGTCCGGGTCCAGGTTGCCGCGCGCGGCCAACCAGCGCTCGACCGGCGCCGGCCCGCCGTTGTAGGCGGCGATGGCCAGGTAGGCCTTGCCGTTGAAGCGGTCGAGCATCTGGCGCAGGTACGCGGTGCCCAGCTGCAGGTTGGTGTCCGGGTCGTACAGGCTGTCGCCGCCCGCCCAGGCCAGCCCCAGGCGCTTGGCCGCCAATGCACCGGTGCCGGGGACCAACTGCATCAGGCCGCGCGCGTCGGCGCCGGAACGGGCCCTGGGCATGAACGCGGATTCCGAGCGCGTCTGCGCCGCGACCCAGGCCGGATCGAGCGATTGCGCCGCCGCGTAGCGCCGGATCGACTCGGCGTGATGGAGCGGGAAGCGCAGGGAGTAGTGGCGATTGTCGTCCGGTACCACGCCCAGGCCGAACACCGCGCGGTCGTACCAGCCGGCGGCGATCGCGCGCTGCACGGCGATGCGCCGCGCGGGGTCGTCCATTGCCTTCACCGCTTCGGCCCACTCGCGCGTGGCCGGATCGATGCGCTCGATCGCGAACAGGTCCAGCGCGCGCGCCAGGCCGGGGTTGGCTGCCACGCGCGCGCGCAGGGCGGTATCCGCCGGCGGTTCCAGCGCGCAAAGCTGGTAGGCCGACTGCAGGTGGTCGGCCGCCAGCCAGCCGTGGAAGCTGGCGCTCTTCGCCGCCTGCGCGTACAGGGCTCGCGCGGCGGCCTTCTGCCCGAGGCGCTCGCGCAGCCGCGCTTCGAAGTAGACCCAGTGCGCGTCCTGGCGCTGGGTCGGGCCCATCCGCACGATGCCGGCGAGCGCGCCAGCATCGTCGCCGCGGGAAATCGCCTCGCGCACCTGCCACTCGTGCAGTTTGTCGTCGTAGGCGTCCGCGGGTACCGCCGCCAGGCGGTCGGCCGATCCCGGCAGGTAGGAGGCCACGGTCCACAGCGCGACGTCGTACGCCACCTTGCCGCGCGCGAAGGCGTCCAGCCCGGGCGCCGGCAAGGCGGCGAACAGGCGCTGGGCGCGATCGGGATCGCGGCGCGCGAGTCTGGACAGACCGCTTCCGACGACCAGGCGGCCGCGCTCGTCCGCAAGCCAGCCAACCGGCGGCTGGTCGGTCGGTGATTGCAGGTAATCGGCGTAGGCATTCGCCCGGGCCGCATCACCGGGCGGCAAGCCGGTCGCCGCGGCGCGGAGCACGCCAGGCTCGCCGGCCACGATCGCCAGGCGGATGCGCTGCCAGCGCAGGGTCGGATCGAGGGCGCCGATCGCAGCGAACCGGGCGAGCACGGGATCGCAGGCCGCCGGCAGCGAGTCGCCGGTCAGCCAGACCGTGGTCGCTCCCGCGCGCCAGGCTGGACTTTCGTCGGGGCCCGATTGCATCCGCGCGCGCAGGTCGTCGCAGCGCAGCGCCGGATCGTCGCTGCTGCGGTAATCGGCCGCGAAAGCAGTCCAGTCCTCGCGGCGCGCCAGTTCGGCCAGCCAGGCGGGGCGCAGCCAGCGACCGGGCGCGGTCTCGCCCAGCGCCTGTAGTACCGGATGCACCGTGGACGGATCGGCGGTGCGCAACTGGCGACGCAGGATCGCCGCCTGCAGCCAGGGAAACAGGGGGTCGCGGGCATAGCGCGCCGCCTGCACCAGGTCGAGGCTGCCGGCATCGGCGGCGTCGAAGGCCGCGTCCAGCTCGCGCAGGCGCGCGCTGTCCTGCGCGACGGCCGATGACGCGCCGGCCAGGCACAACAGGATCAGGACGGGGCCAAGCAGGCTGCGTGAGATCATGGAGTCACTCTTGCCGTGGAGTAGGCGGCACAACAGCAAGGAATGCCCGATGCCGATTGAATGGCTGCTGTATCCCCTGCTCGGCGTCGTGGCTGGCCTGCTCGCCGGCCTGCTCGGCGTCGGCGGCGGATTGGTCCTGGTGGCCGCCCTCGCCCTGCTGCTGCCCGCCCAGGGAGTGGCGCCGGATGCGGCGATGCATGCAGCGCTGGCGACGTCGCTGGCCAGCGTGGTGGTCACCGCCTGCGCGTCCGCCTATGCCCACCATCGCCGCGGCAGCGTGCTCTGGCCCAGCGTGGCCTGGTTGCTGCCGGGGCTGCTGCTCGGTGGCTGGCTGGGAAGTTTCATCGCCAAGGGCATCAGCGGTGAGTCGCTGCGTTGGTTCGTGGTCGCTTACTGCGTGCTGGCGGCCGTGCAATTGCTGCTGGAGTGGCCGCGCCGCCGGGCGACGAGCGCCCAACCGGGGACGACTGCACCGCGGGGCTTTGGGATGAGCCTGGCCGGCGTGGGCATCGGCATCGTGTCTGCCCTGGTCGGCATCGGCGGCGGCAGCATGACCGTGCCCCTGCTGGTCTGGCGCGGCGTGCCACCCGTGCGCGCGGTGGGCAGCTCGAGCGCCTGCGGCGTCGCCATCGGGCTCTCCGCGGCCGCCGGCTATGCATCGGGCGGCGCCGTGGTCGGCATGCCCGCAGGCAGCGTGGGCTTTGTCTTCCTGCCGGCGGCGATCGGCATCGCGATCACGTCGCTGGCGATGGCCCCCGTCGGGGCGGCGCTGGCGCACCGGATCAGCCCGCTCGCGCTCAAGCGCGTCTTTGCCGGCTTCCTGCTGGCGATGGCGGCCGTGCTCGCTTCCTGATCGATCCCCGCGGACCGGCGGCCCCATGGCCGGCTCCGCTACCATGCGCGCTGCCACCGGGTGAACCCATGTCCGCCACGCCCATCGAACTGCTCTGGCCCCAGGCGCAAGCCGCCTACCACCACGGCGACCTGGCGCGCGCGCAGGCCGCCTGCGACCGGGTGCTGGCGATCGATCCGCTGCATTCGCCCGCCCGCCTGATGGCGGCCAACCTCGCCACCCATGCCGGCCGTCACCGGTTGGCGGTCGAGCACGCCCTGGCCGCGACCCGGCGGATCGGCCGCCAGACCATGCAGCACGTGGCCGAACTGGGCATGAAGCTGATCGCGGTTGGCGAGTACGAGGCCTCCGCCGCGCTGTCGCGCAAGATCGACCCGGCAGTCGTGAACGCGCCCTCCTCGCTCGCCGAGCTGTCCCAGCAACTGAGCCTGCTCGAACAGCACGACGATGCGCTGCGCTACCTCGAGGCGGCGATGGCGCGCGGCCTTGTCGGCGACTGGGTGCACTACATCCATGGCAACTACCTGCGCTTCCTCGGCCGCATGGACGCTGCCGCACACGCCTATGAACGCAGCATCGCGATCAGCCCGGACTACGCGCTGGCGCACCAGGCCCTGGCGACGCTGGATCCGCCTGGCGACAGCGCGCCGCGCATCGCACGCATCCGCGCCAGCCTGGGCCGGGCGCCGGGGGACTACCGTGACCTGCCCTACCTGCATTACGCCCTGTTCAAGGAACTCGACGCGGACGGCGACACGGACGGGGCCTGGACCGCGCTGGCGGCCGGCGCGCGCGAGAAGCGCAAGCGCATCGCCTACGACCGCGGCGCCGAGCGCGCGCTGTTCCGCGACTTGGCCGCACGCACCGGCGATGGCTTCCTGCGCGACGACGGCGACCATGGCGACGGGCCGACGCCCCTGTTCGTGCTCGGCATGCCGCGCACCGGCACCACCCTGCTCGAGCGCGTCCTCGGTGGCCATCCCGGCGTCGCGCTGTGCGGCGAGCTCAACGATTTCCGGATGCAGTACAAGTGGGCCAGCGATTATTTCTGCCTGGGCTTCCTGGACCGCGAATCACTGCGCTTGCTGGACGCGGTGGACTATGCGGCGATCGGCCGCCGCTACCGCGGGCACGTCGCCTGGCGCACCGGCGGCGCGTCCTGGTTCACCGACAAGAACCCCGGCAACTTCATCCTGGCCGGCTTGATCCTGCGCGCCTTGCCCGGCGCGCGGATCATCCACCTGCGCCGCAACCCGATGGACAGCTGCTTTTCCAACCTGAAGGAACTGTTCGGCAGCAACGCGCATCCCTACAGCTACGACTTCGCCGAGCTCGCGGGCCATTTCACCGACTATCGGGCGCTGATGGCGCACTGGCACCGGCTTGCACCCGGCCGGATCCTTGACCTGGACTACGAGGCGATGGTGTCCGATCCGGACACCGCCGCGCGCGAGGTGATGGCCTACTGCGGCTTGGACTACAGCCCCGAACAACTGCGGGTCGAGAACCGCGATGCGCCCGTGTCCACCGCCAGCAGCGCCCAGGTCCGGCAGCCCATCCACAGGCGCAACGTCGGTGGCTGGAAGCGCTATGCCGGTCCGCTCGAGCACTTGCGGCAGCTGCTCGAAAACGAAGGCGCCGCGCCCTGAGGTGGGCGTGGATCAGTCGAGGCGGAGGTCCACGTCGCCGGAAAAACTCTCGAGGTGGATGTCGCCCTGGCCGGCGCCGAAGCGCGCATCCAGCGACTTGCCGGGCCCATGCTCCTCGCGCTGCACCTGGCCGCCCGGCGCGCGGATGTCGCCGCTGAAACTTTCCGCATGCACCCGCGCGCTGGTATTGGCGGGTAGGTTCAACTGCAGCTTGCCGCTCAGTGTCTCGGCCTTGATGTGCCCGTTCGGCCGCAGCGCGGCGCGCAGGCTCGCATCGCCGGACACGGTACTCACCTGAAGCTGGTCCAGCGCGAGCGCGCCGAGTTCCAGGTCGCCGGACACCGACTCCATCTCGACTTCGCCGGTGATGCCGCCGGACGCCCGCAGGTCGCCGCTCACGCTGCTGGCGTTCAACTTGGGCGTGGTGATGCGCAGGGTGGTGTCGCCGCTGACGTTCTCCACGCTGGCTTGGCCCGGCGACGACGCCGTGATGACGATGCCACCGCTGACGCTGGAGGCCTTCAGCTTTCGCCCGGCCATCTGCTGCACGTCGATGTCGGCGCTCACCGTCTCCAGGTCGAGCGAGGCGCGCGCGGGGATGGTCACCTCGAGTACCGTCGGCTCGGAGTCGCCGCTGCTGCGGCCCCACAGCTTCCAGCCGCCGCTGTCGGGATACTTGACGCTGATGTCGAGCGAGCCGGCGTCGCCCTGGATCTCGAGCTTCTCCACGCCCTTGCCGAGGCTGCCGCTGATCTTCACCTGCGGCTGCGCCCAGGTGCGCACCACCACGCGCCCCTTGAGGTTCTCGATGTGCACGCTGCCATCGGCAGCCAGCGCCCGCGTTTCATTGATCGGCGTGGCCGCGAAGGCCGGGGCCGCGAAGGCGACCAGGCCAGCGAGGGCGAAGTGGCGGACGGACATGGTGGTTCTCCTGGTGATCGAGGTGGCGCGTGGCGCCGTTGGATGGGTGTACGTGGGCGTGGAGCGGGGCTGGGGCATGTGCCGACGGGTTGGACTAGCCGGTGATTGCGCGTTGGGTGAGGGCGAGCCTTGTTGAATAGGTCCTGCGCAGTTGATCGAGCAGGAACACGGAATCGGGATCGGCGGCGATCGCGCGATGGATCTGCGCCACGCTGCGATCGAGCGCCCGCAGGGTCGGCGCAACGTCGGCCGGCACCGGCGCGCCCTGGAACTGGCGCAGCGCGGCCTGGTATTCGTCGGTGACCGCGCGTGCCTCGGTGCGCACCACGATGCTCGAGATCGCATCGGCCTCCGCGCGCGGCGCATCCACAGGTGCGCGGTCCTGGAACTGCGCGCGGCCGACCAGGCCCGCGGTCAGCAGCAGCGAGGCGGCGATGGCAAACGGCGCGATCCAGCGGGCGCGGCTCGGGGCGCGTTGCTTCGCAATGGCATCGGCGATCGCCGGCCAATGGTCGCGGCCGGGTTCGACCTCGCGCGGCAACTGCCGCAACTGCCACAGGATTTCAGTCTCGCTCATGGTCTTCTCCCAGGCGCTTGCGCAACAGGTTGCGGGCGCGGTGCAGCTGTGCCTTGGAACTGCCGACCGCCATGCCGAGTTCGTTGGCGATCTCCTCGTGTTTCCAGCCCTCGATGTCGTGCAGCACCAGCACTGCGCGGGCGCGTTCGGGCAGCGTGGCGACGGCGCGCTCGAGGTCGAGCTGGTCGCGCATCCGCTGGCCGGCGGTGTCGCTGGTGGCCAGGTATTCGAGCGCTGCGTCGTCGGTCTCGCGATCCTCGCCACCGGCCCGGCCGCGCAGGTCCATCAGCGCGGTGTTCACCGCCAGCCGGTGCAACCAGGTCGAGAAGGCGCTCTCGAAGCGGAAGGCCGGCAACGCCTGCCAGGCGCGGATGAAACTTTCCTGCACCAGGTCCTCGGCCCGCGCCGCCTGGCCGCCGGCCAGGCGCCAGACCACCGCGTAGACGCGACGCGAATGCCGGCGGTACAGGGCCTCGAAGGCCCGGCTGTCGCCGCGTCCAGCCGCGCGGGCAAGCGCGTGGTCGCCGTCGGGTTCGACGGGCGACTCCACGCCGGACAGATCAAGGGGCGGTTCGGCGGGCATGACGGCAGTGAGCATACCCAGTCCGATGCCTGGGCTGGCCGCAGGGTTTAAAGCCCCGCCAGGCGTTGCTGCAGCGGTCCCAGCCAGCGTTCATAGCGCCGCCAGGCCGCGATCGACCGGGTGTGGATCGGCTCGCGCACCTGGGCGCTGCTGGCGGTGTTCACGGGACGGCTGTTGCCGCCCAGGTCCAGGCAGGCGGGATCGAACGCCAGTCCGCAGAAGTCCAGGATGCGGCGCGCGCCGCCCTCGGGGTCGCGGGCCAGGGCCTGGTAGTCCACGTCGAGGACGCCGCCGGGCGCGCCGTCGTGCCAATGCGCCATCAGCCGGCGATAGCCGCGGTAGAAATCGGCCAGCTCGCCCTGGTCGTAGCTGTAGGGACAGGCCGCGGAGAACAGTTCCTTGAGGTTGGAGAAGCAGGTGTCCATCGCGTCGCGGCGCATGTGGATGATGCGTGCGCCCGGCAGGGCGCGTTGCAGGAAACCGATGTTGAGGAAATTGGAGGGCAGCTTGTCCACCAGGAACGCCCGGCCCGCGGCGCGCCAGCGCACGCGCTGCAGGTAGTCCCGGCCGAGCGCCGGGAAATCGATGGCCTCGGCATGCTGCGCCGCCCCGGCATCGCTCGGGCCCTTGAAGTGGCGGTTGAGCGCCAGGCGCAGGCCGGCGGGGAAATCATAGAGTTCGCCGCCTTCGCTGACCGCGGGATGGTTGCCCAGCATCCGCTCGACCAAGGTGGTGCCGGACCTGTGCATTCCCACCACCATGATCGGAGTCAGCCCTTCCTGTTCTGCACCGACCACGCCCGCCGTCCACGGGCCGACCTGCTCCAGCGCCTCGAACAACGCCGCCGATTCCCGCGGCTCATAGCGCAGCTGCCGGCGCTTGGCCGCACAGCCCCGGGACAGGGCCTGCCAGGCCGGCTCGGTGCGGTCAAGCGCGTCGAGATGGTTGAACAGCGCGAACTGCAGGAAGGCGCTGTCGCTGTCGTCGACCGCCGCGCCGGCGACGCGTTCCAGCACCGCGAGCGTGGCAAGGTCCAGTCGCGGCCCGGGCAACTTGCTCAGCGCCCAGTGCGCCCGGGCCATGGACGGCGCCAGGCGCAGGCAGTGCCGCAGGTCCGCCTCGGCGGCGTCCATGCGCCCGCCATACAGGTGCAGCTGGCTGCGGTTGTAGAGCAGGGCCGGATCCAGCCCGGTGCGCGCGGCGCGCTCGATCAGCGCGAGCGCCATCTCCTGCTCGCCCAGCATGCTCAGCAAGGCGCCGAAATCCGCCTCCGCGCCGGCGCTCCATGGCGGCGCGCGCAGGCGCGCCTGCGCCACCTCGCGCATGTCGTCGGCGCGGTTGAAGTAGGACAGGCGCTTGCCGAGTTCGACCAGTTCCGCGGGCTCCGCGGGCGCCAGTCGCGCGGCGCGCCGCGTCGCGGCATCGGCATCGCGATACCGGCCCGCGCGCAGCAGGAGCGACGCCAGGCGGAAATGCAGGGCCATGCGCTTGCTGCCGTCGCGCACCGCTGCCTCGGCCAAGGCCAGGGCGCCGGCCTCGTCGCCGGCCGTGCGCATGCGGTCGATCCGCGCCAGCGCCTCGGCGCTCACGCCGGCAACCAGCCGTCGCCTTGCAGGCGCTGGCGCAATGGCTCGAGCGGCGCGGCATAGCGACGCCAGGCCTCGACCGAGCGTGTGTGGATGGGCTCGCGCACCTGCACCGTGCTGGCGGTGGTGACCACGGCGATGGCGTCGCCTGCGCCGGCATCCGCCTGTCGCCCGCCGGCGTCGATCCCGCAGTGGGCAAGGATGCGCGCCGTCCACGCGGACGGGTCGGACACCAGGGCTTCGTAGGGCACGTCAAGGATGCGGCCGGGGAAGCAGCGATGCCAGTGCGCCATCAGGCGGCGATAGCGGCCGTAGTGCGCAGCCAGGGTGTCGAAGGCATAACTGTAGGGATAGGCCTCGGCGAACAGCTCCTTCAGGTTGGAGAAGCAGGTGTCCATCGGGTTGCGCACCATGTGCAGGATGGGCGCATCGGGCAGTGCATCGGCGATGAATCCGATGTTGAGGAAGTTCAGCGGCAGCTTGTCGGTGAACCAGCGCTTGCCGCCGGCGCGCCAGGCGGCGTGGGCGAGATAGCGCTGGCGCAACTGCGCCGGATCGGCGGCGGCGCGGGCGGCCAGGAAGACCCCGGCGTCGGCGAAGCTGCGCGAGAAGCGGTTCGCCTGCCAGCGCAGTTGCAGGGGCAGGTCGTCGAGTTCGCCGGCATCGGTGACGCGCCCGGTTCGGGCCAGGATGCGCTCGAGCAGGGTGGTGCCGGTGCGCGGAAGGCCGACGATGAAAATGGGCGTGGGCGACGGTGCGGTGGAAGGTCCTGTTCCCGGCGGGATCGTCGCCGGCGCTGGTGCGATCGCGGTCCCTGCTGGCGCCCACAGCGACTGCAGCGCATCGAAGGCCGCTGCTTCATCCGGCGCCTGCCGCGCTGCCGGGCTGGCGGCGAGCGCCAGGCGTTTCTGCTCGCAGCCCTCGGCGAGCGCCGCCCAGGCGGCGTCGCGATCGTCGAGGTCGTCGAGTTCCTTGAACAGGGCAAAGCCGAGGTAGGCGCGCTCGCCCGGCCCGCCGGCCTGCGCCAGCTGGGCGCGCAGCCGCGCCACGTGGTTGCTTTCGGGCGTCTGCCTGCGCAGGCGCGCCAGCGACCAGTGCGCACGCGCGTAGCGGGGCGCGGCCGCCAGGCTGGCCTCGAGCAGTTGCCCGGCCGCGTCCAGGCGCCCCTCGAACAGCGCAACGGTCGCCCGCAGGTAACAGGTTTCGGCGCCCGGGCCGCCATGGCCTTCGGCAGCCCCGGCAAGTCGTGTTGCAAGCGGCACGTCTTCCAGTTGCAGTGCGATGCGCGCGCCCTCCTCGAGCAACGCCCGATCGCTCGACGCGGCAAGCGCGGGCCGCGCCAGGCAGGCACGGGCGGCGGCCGATTCTCCCAGCCGGTGCAGGCTGCCGGCCAGCATCGGCAGCAGTTCGGCATCGGCCGATGCCGCCGAGCCCAGTTCCAGCAGCGGGACGATCGAATCGCGATAGCGGCCCTGTGTGGTGGCGACGGTCACCAGGCGAAGGCGTGCCCCGGCATGGCCGGGCTGCAGCGCGAGCACGGCTTCGTAGGCCGAGCGCGCGGCGTCGAGCTGTCCCGAAGCCAGGCGTTGCTCGGCCTGGTCCCAGAAACGCTGCGCTCCGAAGGCCTGGTCGATCGACATCCGCCGATTTTGCTGCCTCGGGCGCGCAAAGGCCAACGGACGCGCAAAAAAAAGCGGCCGCCCGAAGGCGGCCGCGAAATTGCTGCAATTAAATCTGGATCAGGAAGCTTACCAGTCGTACTGGACCATGAAGCGGACCGAACGCGGGGCCTGGTAGCCACTCGGCGTCCTGTAGCTGTCCGGCTGCGGCGCGCCCGCGGTGTTCTCGCCCTGCTCAACGACCGAGGTCGCGGCATGCTCGTTGAACACGTTAAACATGTCGCCCTTCAACGTCAGGTGCCCATCGGCCCAGTTGGGCTTGTAGGCGACGTTCAGGTCAAGCGTACGCTGCCACGGGGTCCGACCGCGGGTGCCGCGGGGAACGATCGTGGAGCCGTTGTTGCCGCCGCCGTGATACAGCGGGTTTGGACTCGGGCAAGAGGTACCCGCTGCGTGGACAACCAGGCACTGCGGCTGGGCCGGGCCCGAATCGCAGGAGAAGTAGCCGTTCTGGTAACCGGACGTATCGGCACCGCCCAGGAAACCGAAGCAGTTGACCGGACGACCCGACTGCACCAGCAGGTTCGCGCCGATCGACCACTCGTCGGTGAGCTCGTAGTTGCCGAACACCTTGAAGGCATGGCGACGGTCGTTCGGCAGGTAGCCGAGCGCACCGATCATCAGCTCCGGGTAGTCGAAGTCCTGGGTCGTGCCGGTGTCATCCTGGCCGATGTCGGACTTCACGCCACCTTCGGTGTTGCCGAAGCTCTTGGACCAGGTGTAGGACGCCTGGAGGAAGAACTTGTCCCAGTTGCCTTCGACGAAGAACTCGAGCGCCTTGTAGGTGCGCGTGGCCTTCGGGCCCAGCGTGGCGGCGTCAAGGTGGATCGTCTCGAGCGTGCCGTTGCCGTCCACGTCCACCAGGAAGGTCGCGTCCTTGCCCGGGTTGTACAGGTGGCAGTACGCGAAGCCGGTGTTCTGCGGGTTGAACTCGAGGCCATTGGCCACGGCGTAGGCATAGATCGGACGATAGTCGCACTGGTCGTCGATCGCCGACTTCAGGTCGCGGTAGATGCCGCGCATGCCGCCCGACATGTGGTCGGTCAGCTTGGCCTGGAAGCCCAGGATGTACTCATCCTGGTACATCGGCTTCAGGTTCTGGTCGGCGATGGTCCGCTCGTCCTTGCCCAGGCCAAACTCGTTGTTCAGGTACTGGACGCCGGAGGTCGGGGTCGGGTTGATCGGCGCGCCGGTCACCGGGTCGATGCCCGTGTAGGTGAAGAATTGGCGGGTGAACAGCGAGGCGCTCGCGCCACGCACGGCGACGGTCGCGGTCAGCGGCAGCGAGTAGCGGCCGGCATTACCGTAGACCTTGAACGAGGAGTCGCCGTTCACGTCCCAGCTGAAGCCCAGGCGCGGGCCGAACTGGTTCTTGATGGAGACGAACTTGCCGCCGGCACCGTTGACGTTCTCGAAGCTGTCCCAACGCAGGCCCAGGTAGGCCAGGAAGTTGGGGGTGATCTGCCAGCGATCCTCGACGTAGTACGCCTTGGAATTGACTTTCACCGTGGCGCCGGAGCGGAAGATCTGCTTGCGCACGCGGGGCACGCCGCCGATCGGGTTGCGGTACTGCCAGATCTCGCCGCCCTCGTAGGTCTCGCCATCGACCGAGGTGAACTTGTCGGTATCGATGCCGAAGCGGAGCAGGTGGTCGCCCAGCTGCCATTCCGCGTCGACGCGCCACTGGTCACGCTGGTCCTTGGCGTTCTTGCTGCCGATCAGGCCGACGAAATCGCAATGGGTCAGCGGGACGGCCGGGGCGAACGCACCGCTGCGCAGGTCCTGGATGATCGGGCAGCCGGTGGCCGGGGTGGTCACGTCGCCGAAGTACTCGATGACGGTGCCATTGGCAGTGACGCCGGAGTTGCTGCGGCTCGACTCACCGTGGCCATACAGCGCGGTCAGGGTGAAGTTGTCGGTCAGGTAGCCGGTGTACTTCAGCGATTCGCTGTTGCCGCCGTTCTCGGCGAAGATCGAGCCGAGCTCCGCGCCGCGCACGAGGGCGTCGCTGGCCGGCAGGTCCGTGGTGGCCGGGGTGAGCGGGCCCGGGGTGGTGTTGACGAAGCCATCGCCCTGGGTGACGTAATAACGACCGCCGCGCGCCGGAGTGGTGTTCCGGAACACCGTCGTAGTCTGCTTGACCTTGTCCGAGAACGCGGTCAACTCAAGCAGGTGGCTGTCGCTGATGTGCCAGTCCAACTTGACCAGCCAGGTCGGGTTCGTCTGGCCCAGCTCCGTGTTGGCGTTGCCGAAGATCGAGCCATAGGTCTCGTTACCGCTGGTCTTGCCGTACTGGTACAGGGCATAGGCGAACAGGCGGTCCTTGATCAGGGCGCCGCTGGCCCAGATGGAGGCGCTGTACAAGGATCCGTTGGTGTCCTTGCTGTTGTCCGAGACCAGGCGCTTGCTGTCCGGGTAACGCGGATCGTTGTAGTACAGGTTCGGGTTGTGGCCGCGCAGCGACTCGGGCGTCCAGAAGACGTTGGCGCCAGCGTGGAACTCGTTGGAACCGCTCTTGGTCACCAGGTTGATCACGCCACCGGTGGCGCGACCGAACTCGGCGCCGTAGCCGCCGGTCTTGACCTGCTGCTCGGCGATCGCCTCGAACGGCACCTGGCCGAAGTCGAGGTTCTTGAACGAGTTGGAGATGTTGAAGCCGTTGACGAAGTACTGGTTCTCGGAGACGGCGCCGCCGCCGAACGAGGCCAGGTTGCCGAACGCCGCGTCGCCACGCACCGTACCCGGGGCCAGCAGGGCCACCGAGGTGATGTTGCGCGGAACCGGGATCTTGGCGATCTGCTCGGCGGTCAGGATGGTGGTGGACTCCACCGTGGCCACGTCGATCGCGTTGATCTGCGACGCGCCGACCACCTGGACAACGCCCAGGGAGGCGGTTGCGTTGGCGGTACCGCCGATGGTGACATTGACGGTGCTGGTCTTGCCGCCGATGGTGACCTTGTAGCTGCCGGTCGGCAGCGAGCCAACGCGGTAGTTGCCGCCAGCGTCGGCCGTGACTTCGCGACGGAAGCCGGTGGCCGGATTCTCGATGACAACGGTAGCGCCAGCCTTGGTGGTACCGGCGATGGAGCCCGTCGAGTTGGACTGCGCATACACGCTGCCCGCGAAGCACATGCCGAGCGCTACGCTCAACGCGGTCCGCTTTAGACCCTTGGTGATGATCTTGGAAGCCATTTGTTAACCCTCATATGGGGACGTGAAACGGAAAAGAGAGATGTCAACGCACTCGGCATGACAGGCCGAATATAGCATGGAACGAATCTTTAACAATATAGATCAGGCTCACTGGATCATTCCCGGGCAAGATCGACAATTTGATAGTGTTTGCCATATATATCAATCGGTTGCTCCTGGTATCCAGGTAATGGAATTGCTCCCGGCATGGATTCCAGGGCGATTGTCGACGGCCGGAGGGGCGATTCCGGCCAGGTCGGGCAGCGCCGTCGGCGCGGCCGGTCGGAGGGTCCGGAGGACCCGTTGCCCGGGCTCGGCCGGCCTCCTTTTGTTAAGCGCGAATCGCCCGGCGACGCACCTGCGCAGCCCAGCGGTCGCCACCAAGGACGGGGCATCGGCTTGCCCGGACGTCCTCGCACTGGACAAATAGTGTCCAGGCGATCGGCGCGGGCAGCGCTGTCGCGACTCAGCTCAGTCTTGCGCTGATCCGCTGCTGCTCGGCGACCAGGGCCGCGGGCGCGTGGCCGCCGTAGCCGGCCAGGTATTCGCCGATGGCCTCCATCTCGTCGTACCAGCCGTCGCGGTCCACGCGCAGCAGGTCGGCCATCGCAGCGGCATCGATGCCGAGGCCGTCGGTGCGGATATCGCCGTCGACGGGCAGCTTGCCGATCGGGGTCTCGACGGCACCGACCTCGCCCGCAACGCGGCGCAGCATCCACTCGAGCACGCGCAGGTTGTCGCCGAAGCCCGGCCACAGGAACTTGCCGTCGGCGCCCTTGCGGAACCAGTTGACGTGGAAGATCGCCGGCGGCTTGGACGTCGCCGCGCCGACATCAAGCCAGTGCGCGAAGTAGTCGCCGAAGTTGTAGCCGACGAAGGGCTTCATCGCCATCGAGTCGCGGCGCACCACGCCGACCGCGCCCGTGGCGGCGGCGGTCGTCTCCGACGCCATGCTGGCGCCAACCAGCACGCCGTGGGTCCAGTCGCGGGCCTCGAACACCAGCGGCACCAGCGACTCGCGCCGTCCGCCGAACACGATCGCCGAGAGCGGCACGCCCTGCGGATCCTCGGCGTGCGCGCTGATACTCGGGCAGCGTGATGCGGAGACGGTGAAACGCGAGTTCGGATGCGCGGCCGGGCCCATCCCCGGTGTCCAGGGCCGGCCCTGCCAATCCAGCGCCGGCGAGCCCGGCAGCCCGTCCCACCAGGGGCGACCGTCGGCGGTGACTGCGACATTGGTGAAGATGGCATCGCGGTCGAGCATCGCCAGGGCGTTCGGATTTGTCTTTGCGCTGGTGCCGGGCGCGACGCCGAAGAAACCCGCCTCCGGGTTGATCGCCCACACGCGGCCGTCGGCGCCGGGGCGCATCCAGCAGATGTCGTCGCCGACCGTCCAGACCTTCCAGCCATCGCGGCGATAGCCTTCCGGCGGGATCAGCATCGCCAGGTTGGTCTTGCCGCAGGCGCTCGGGAAGGCGGCGGCGATGTAGTGCGTGTCGCCCTTCGGGTCCTCGATGCCGACGATCAGCATGTGCTCGGCCAGCCAGCCTTCCCTGCGGGCCTGGTGCGAGGCGATGCGCAGGGCATGGCACTTCTTGCCAAGCAGGGCGTTGCCGCCGTAGCCGGAACCGTAGCTCTTGATGCTGAGCTCGTCGGGGAAATGCATGATGAAGCGGCGCTCGGGATCGAGTTCGCCGATTGAATGCAGGCCGCGCACGAAGCTGTCCTCCCGCTCGCCGCGGGCGGCGCGCTCCTGCCCCTCGCGCTCGATCCGCGCCAGGGCGGCGGCGCCCATGCGCGTCATGACGCGCATGTTGGCCACCACGTAGGCGCTGTCGGTGATCTCGACGCCGCAACGCGCCAGCGGCGAATCGATCGGGCCCATGCAGTAGGGCACGACATACAGGGTGCGACCGCGCATGCAGCCGGCGAACAGCGCATCCATCTTTGCATGCGCCTCGGCAGGCGCCATCCAGTGGTTGTTCGGACCGGCTTCTTCCGCGGTCGGCGTGCACACGAACGTCAGGTGCTCCACGCGCGCCACGTCCGAGGGACTGGAGCGGTGCAGGTAGCAGTTGGGATGCGACTGCGGATTGAGGCGGACCAGGTCGCCGGTGTCGAGCATGCCGTCCACCAGGTGCTCGTATTCGGCGGTCGAGCCATCGCACCAGTGGATGCGCGCGGGCTGGGTGAGTTCGGCGACCGACTGCACCCATTCGCGCAATGCGCCGAGCGTTGTCGGCGGCATGCGCCTTGCAGGGCGTTGGGTCTGGGAATCGCGCAAGCTGTCGGGCATCGTCGCCATGGTCGGGTTCCGCGGGCAAGAGAGTCGGGTCGCGACGCGGTCGCGCCGCGTGTCTTGCGGGGAATTCTACGCACGCGCCGGAAATGCCCGCCCGCCCCGCACGAAATGTACTTTTCCTTCGTGCGCCGCGGGATCAGGCTGGAATCAGCGTGCTCGCGACATGCTCGACATAGGCCTCGAATTCCTCATGATGCATGCGCGGCTGGCCCAGTTGCAGGGCCAACTGTAGGAATCCTACATAGGCCGCATAGGCAAGCCGTGCCCGGTTTTGCGCATCCTGGCGCGCCAGGCCGGCCTGGCGGAAGCTGGCCGTGAGGTAATCCAGGCGGCGCTGCGACACGCGCGACAGCACCGGCTTCACGACGGGATGGTCGAGCGCCTTGAGCAATTCGGAATAGATGATGTGGGTGCGCGGCTCGTGCGCGACCAGC
>JANXUD010000063.1 GCA_025352045.1 Gammaproteobacteria bacterium
TGATGCTGCCGATGTGGGCCAGCTACATCGTCAAGGCCTACAGCTGGCAGGTGATCCTGGCCAAGGGCGGGATCGCGTACTGGGTATTGGCGCAGTTGCACCTGGTGTGGGCGCTGGAAGCATTCTTGGGACTTCCATACGTTGGGGGAGCGACGCTTTCAACCAGCAACCTGGGCCGCTTTTTGGTCTTCACCTACGTCTGGCTGCCCTTCATGGTGCTGCCGATCCAGGCCGCGCTGGAGCGTGTGCCGCCCAGCCTGCTGCAGGCCTCCGCCGACCTGGGCGCGCGCGCCGGCCAGACCTTCCGCCACGTGGTCTGGCCGCTGGCGCTGCCGGGCGTGGTGGCAGGCTCGATCTTCACGTTTTCATTGACGCTGGGTGACTACATCATCCCGACCCTGGTCGGGCCGTCGGGGCTGTTCATCGGCACCTACGTGTTCGTGCAGCAGGGCGCGGTGGGCAACCTGCCGATGGCCGCGGCCTTCACCATGGTGCCGATTGCCATCGTCGCGACCTACCTGTGGCTGGCGCGGCGACTGGGGGCCTTCGATGCGCTCTGACCGCGGCCCGCGCGCACCGATCGCATTGCGCGTGGCGGCCTGGGGCGGGCTGGCCTTCATGCATTTCCCGATCATGGTGATCGTGCTTTACGCTTTCAATACCGAGCGCAGCGCCTTCAGTTTCCCGCTGCAGGGATTCACCCTGCAGTGGTTCGGCGAGGCCTGGGGGCGGGAGGACGTGCGCCAGGCGATTGGCCTGTCGCTGCGCATCGCCAGCCTGTCCACGGGCATCGCCCTGGTGCTCGGGACGCTGGCGGCCGCCGCCTTGAGCCGTCGTTCCTTCTTTGGCCGCGAACTGGTGACGCTCGGCTTCATCCTGCCGATCGCCTTGCCTGGCATCGTCACCGGCATCGCCCTGCTGTCGGCCTTCCGCGCCGCGGGCATCGAGCCCGGCGTGCTGACCATCGTCGCCGGGCACGCCACCTTCTGCATCGTCGTGGTCTACAACAACGTGGTCGCGCGCTTCCGCCGCAGTTCGCCCTCGCTGATCGAGGCCTCGATGGACCTGGGCGCCGACCCCTTCCAGACCTTCCGCCATGTCGTGCTGCCCGGCATCGCGACCGCGCTGTTGGCCGGCGGCATGCTCGCCTTCGCGCTGAGCTTCGACGAGATCATCGTGACCACGTTTACCGCCGGCACCCAGCGCACGTTGCCGATCTGGCTGCTCAACCAGTTGGGCAAGCCGCGCGACACCCCGATCACCAATGTGGTGGCGATGGGCGTGATGCTGCTGACCATGCTGCCGATCCTGGGCGCCTACGCGCTGACCCGGCGCGGCGAGGCCGTGGGCGGCGAGGGCAAGTGATCCATTTCGAATGAGAGGTGATGCCATGCAGACGAAGATGCTGATTGACGGCCAGTTGCAGCCCGGAAGCGGGGAACTGCTGCCCGTGTACAACCCGGCCACCGGCGAGGTGCTGGTGCGCATCGCCGAGGCGGGGCCGGAACTGGTCGCGGCTGCGGTGGCGGCGGCCGACCGCGCCTTTCCGGGCTGGGCCCGAACGACGCCCAAGGATCGCGCGGCCGTCCTGCTGCAGATCGCCGACTGCGTGGAGCAGCACGGCGAGGAACTGGCCAGGCTGGAGTCCGACAACTGCGGCAAGCCCTACCAGGCGGCGCTGAACGACGAAATCCCCGGCATCGCCGACGTGTTCCGCTTCTTCGCCGGTGCGGCGCGCTGCATGGGCGGCTCGGCGGCCGCCGAATACCTGCCCGGGTTCACCTCGATGATCCGGCGCGATCCCATCGGCGTGATCGCCCAGGTCACGCCCTGGAACTATCCGCTGATGATGGCCGCCTGGAAGATGGCGCCTGCGCTGGCGGCCGGCAACACGCTGGTATTGAAGCCCTCGGAGATCACGCCGCTGACCTCGCTGCGCTTCTTCGAACTGATCGCCGACCTTCTCCCCAGGGGGGTCGCGAACATTGTCTTCGGAAGGGGCGCAGGCGTTGGCGAAACCCTGGTCAATGCCGATCCAGTGCGCATGATTTCCCTGACAGGTTCGATCGCGACGGGCAGGAAGATGCTCGAGGTCGCCGCGCGCAGCCTCAAGCGCACCCACCTGGAGCTGGGCGGCAAGGCGCCGGTGCTGGTCTTCGATGACGCCGACCTGGCCGCGGTAGTCGAGGGCGTGCGCAGTTTCGGCTACTACAACGCGGGCCAGGACTGCACCGCAGCGTCGCGCATCTACGTGCAGGACAAGGCGTACGAGAACGTGGTCGCCGACCTGGCCTCGGCCGTGTCCTCGATCCAGAGAGGCACGCAGGATGCCGAGGGCGTGGAGCTCGGTCCGCTGGTCTCGTCCGCGCACCGGGAGCGCGTGGCCGGCTTCGTGGAGCGCGCCCGCGCGGAGAAGCACATCGAAGTCGTCACCGGGGGCCGGCCAGGCGCAGGCGGCGGCTTCTTCTACGAGCCGACCGTCGTCGCCGGGGCCACCCAGGCCGACGAGATCGTGCGCCGCGAGGTCTTTGGCCCGGTGGTGTCGGTGACGCGATTCAGCGACGTGGACCAGGCGATCGCCTTCGCCAACGACAGCGACTACGGCCTGGCCTCGTCGGTCTGGACCTCCGACATCGGCCGGGCCATGCGGGTCTGCGCCGAGCTGCAGTACGGCTGCACCTGGGTGAACACCCATTTCATGCTCTGCAGCGAGATGCCGCACGGCGGCCAGAAGCAGAGCGGCTACGGCAAGGACATGTCGCAATACGGGCTGGAAGACTACACTTCGATCCGGCACGTGATGATCAGGCACTGAGCGGAGGCGACGATGGCGCAGGGCATCAATTCGAAACCGGTTCTGGGCATGGGCCTCCTCGCGGCCATGGTGCTGTCGGCCTGCGGCAAGCAGGCGCCCCCGGCGCCGGCCGCTTCCGCGATGTCGCCGCCCCCGGCGGCGTCGGCCGCGCAGGCGCAGCGGCCGGCCACGCCTGCCACCGCGCCGGCGTCGTCGGCCGTCCCCGGCGCGTCCGCATCGCAGGCGCTGTTGCAGTCCTACCTGGCGGCCTGGAACGCCCACGACATCGCCGGCGCGGCGATGTTCTTCGACGAGCAGGGCGACTATTTCGACTCCGCCTTCGCCGGCCTGCAACACGGCCGGACGGCGATCGCCGAAAACGCCATCGGTGTGTTCATGCGCGGCGTGCCCGACCTGCATTGGGAACTGCGCAGCGCGCCCATCGCGAGTGCGGAGGGCATCGCCTACGAATGGACCCTCACCGGCACCAATACCGGCACCTGGGGCGGCGTGCGCGCCACCGGGCAGAAGATCCAGCTCAAGGGCGTGAGCTTCATGCGCATCCGCAACGGCAAGATCGCCTACCAGGCCACGGTCTACGACAGCGCCGCGCTCAACCGGCAGCTGGGACTGTAGTCCGGCGGTCGCGCAGCGCGTAGAGGATCCAGGCCAGCGTGGTGACGCCGGCGCCGGCGAGGAAGGCGGCGCGGCCGCCGCCGATGTCCCACATCCAGGCCGAAAGGGCTGCACCCAGCACGCCGCCGCCACCGGAGCTGAAGCCGTACAGCAGGCCCTGGCCGGCGGCGGCGCGATCGCCCGGGAAGAAGGCCGCCATCTGGCGCATGCAGCAGGCGTGGAACACGGCAAAGCTGAAGGCATGCAACGAGGCCGCCGCGAACATGATCGGCAGGCTGCCCGCGTATAGCGCGGTGACGATCCAGCGCAGCACGGTGACGCCGATGCAGAAGCTCATCAGCGCGGGTGCGCCGAAGCGCGCGATCAGCCGCGGGGCCTGCCAGAACAGGGCGATCTCCACCAGCACGCCCGTGCCCCAGAGCAGGCCGACGGCGGTGCCGTCCTGGCCCGCGGCCTGCAGGTGCAGGGTGTAGAAGACATAGAAGGCGCCGAAGCCGCACTGCATCAGCAGCGCCACCAGCAGGAAGCGGCGCACGCCGGGACGCTTCCACAGGTGGCCTGCATCGTCCAGCGCCTGCCCGTCCGTGGCCGCGCGCGTGCGTGCTGGCGGCTCGGCACGGCGATGCAACCAGGCCGCCCCCACCAGGGCCGCGAACAGCGGCAGGCAGAGCCAGGGGAAACTGCGCTCGCCCAGGCGGTCGAGCAGGGCGCCGTAGCTGGAGGCGACCAGCAGGAATCCGATCGAGCCCCAGACGCGGATCCGCCCGTACTCGTGGCTGCGCGGGCCCAGCGCCGCAAGGGTCATCGCTTCGAACTGCGGCATGACGGCGTTGTAGAACAGGCCGAACGTCGCCATGACCAGGAACAGGGCGACAGTCGTGCGTGCCATCGTGAATCCGGCGAAGCAGGCCGCGGTGGCGATGCAGCCGAGCAGCAGGGCCAGCCCGGGACGCGGGTTGCGCGCGTTGGCCGCGTTCCAGAGCGGTGGCGCGACGATGCGGCTGCCGTACCAGATCCCGAGCATGCCGCCGACCACGTAGCCGCCGTGGCCCAGCGCATCCACGAAGCGACCGATGTAGGGCGTATATGCGCCCAGCGCGGCGTAGTAGCAGAAGTAGAAGAAGCCGAACTTGCGCAGTCGTGACCGGCCCTCGGCGATGCCCATGTCGGGATGACCGTTCGCTGGCGGGATCGAGTTCAGAACTCCAAATCCAGCGCCGCGCACAGGTAATCCACCAGTGGGCCCAGCTGCACGAAGCGCTGGCCGACCGTCGCGCGCAGCCGTGGGCCAAGCACCAGGGCGTCGTCCAGGGGCGTGGTCGCGACGAAGTTCTTGCGCTTCAGGTCGGCGATCAGCTCGTGGTCCGGCGCAAAGCCGCGCGGCGCACGCACCAGGGACTCACCATCCATGCTGAAGCGCTTGCGGAAGGCCGTTGCCTGGGTCGCCGCCTTCCATCCCGACGGATTGTCGTGGATGAACTGGCGCACGCGCCGCTGCGTGTCCGGTTGCGGATGCCACAGGCCCGCGCCGATGAAGGACCGGCCGGGTTCGACGTGCAGGTAGAAGCCGGGCGCCTCGACCTCGCGCCGGCGCGCGTGGAAGAACCAGGCGCCGGCATGGGTCTTGTACGGCGTCTTGTCGTTGGAAAAACGGGTATCCCTGTGGATCCGGAACAGGGAACCGCCGACCGGCCGCGGATCGGCGCGGAACTGCGCGCTGACGGCGGCCAGGTCCGGCTGCAGGTCGCCGATCAGGCGCAGAGCAGGCTGGCGCAGTTGCGCCTCGAAGTCGGCGCGGTGCGCGTCGAACCACTCGCGCGAATTGTTGCGCGCCAGCGCGCGCAGGAACTTCAAGCTCTTGTCGCTGAAGTACGCCGGCATGGCCTAGCCTCCGATGTCCAAGGGCTGGTCCACGCCCAGTTCCCGTTCCATTCCCAATCCCTGCGCGAGGTCCAGCCCCCAGGCCTCGAGCGCGTCGAGCAAGGCCTGGTCCGGCCCCTCCGGACGACTGGCGCGCAAGCGCGCGATGCTCTCGCGGTAGCTTTCGAAGCTGTATTCGGACAGGCCCACGTCCGCGCCCAGGCGACGCCGCCGGTAGCCGTCCCAGCGCTCGCGTTCGCTGGCGCCCAGGCTCTCGGGCCAGTTGCGCGCGCGGTAGCGGAACAGCAGTTCGGGACCGCGCGGGTCGCGCAGCTGCTGCGAGAACGCGCCCAGCTGCGCCGGCGCGGCGGCACGGATGCCCGCGAACAGGCGCTTGTCGGCGTCGGACAGGAAGCCGTCGTAGAGCGCCGCATCGCTGTCGCCCGGCTCGCGCTGCGCCTCGCGGGCGAACACGCGGCGCACTTTTTCCGCCAGTCCCGGCGCGGCGCGCAGGGCGTCGGCGCGCGCCAGGCAAGCCGGTAGGTCGATGCCCAGGCGTGCGAAATCCTCGTCGCGCAGATGGGCCACCGGCACCAGCACCGGACAACGATTGCTGTGCACTTCCTTGAGCGGGATCCGCCGCTCGCCTTCGGGCAGGTCTGCCGCCGGCGTGTACAGGCGGTCGGCGATCTCGTCGGGCGACAGCGCGAGCAGGGCCGCCGGGTCTTGGTCGAGGTCGCAGACGATCACCCGCGAATCGATGCGTGGATGGCGGGCGAGCGGCAGCACCAGGGCCGAGCAATGGCGCGAGGCGGGGTACTTGCCCGAGACGTGCAGGAGCGGCGCGCCGGCGACCGGATCGAGCATGGCGGCGACGTGGCGCTTGTCGCGCAGTTTCAGCGCGTAATCCCACAGCCGCGGCTGGGCGCTGCGGAAGCGCCGGGCCAGGCCGATCAGCGCCTGCACGTCGGACAGGGCTTCGTGCGCCATGCCGGCGCGGGTGGCATTGGCCTCGGCGAGGTGCTCGAGCTTGAAGCTTGGCGCGCCATCTTCGCGAACGGGCCACGCAATTCCCTCCGGACGCAACGCCTGCATGAGGCGAAGCATGTCGAGGAGGTCCCAGCGCGAATTGCCGTTGCGCCACTCGCGCTCATAGGGATCGTGGAAATTACGGTACAGGCCGAAGCGGATGAACTCGTCGTCGAAGCGCAGCGAGTTGTAGCCGACCGCGCAGGTACCGGGCTCGGCCAGCACCTCATGCACGCGGGCGAAGAACTCCGCCTCGCGCAGGCCCTCGCGGCGGGCGAACTGCGGCGTGATGCCGGTGATCAGCGTGGCCTCGGGCGAGGGCAACAGGTCGTCGGCCGGCTGGCAGAACAGCGAGATCGGATCGCCGACGGGCTCGAGGTACGCGTCCGTGCGCTGCGCCGCGAACTGGGCGATGCGCGTGCGCCGCGGGTCGCGACCGAAGGTCTCGAGGTCGTACCAGAGAAAGCCAGAAGTCATGAAGAAAGTCGACTCCGGACCTCAAAGCCCGGTACGTCAATTGCGCACCCCAGCCACTCCGCGCCGCCAGGCGCCCCAAGATTCCCTTTCATCCACCCTCCAGCATCGCCAACCTCTCCACCACCATCCGATCCGCCCGCACCAGGTCCACCTGTCCAACCTCAGGCACCCCAGACGTGCACTCCACCAAAATCCGCCTCTGCACCTTCCCCCGCTCGAACGCCACTGAATACGGCACCCGCATGAAACTCACCATGGCATACCGCGACACGAACCTTCCCGGATGCCGTTCCGCCAAAATCCGCTCCAACGCCCGCTGGCGCAGGAAGTCCGCATCATCCACCTGGTCGCGCATCTCCACGTAGTTCTCCAGCGCCATCGCCTGGATCGCCTCGGCGTCCGGGCGCCGTTCCGATTCGAACCGGGCGAAGGCGGTCTCCCAATCCGGCGCCTGCTCGATGCAACGATCCAGCGCGATGCAATCCTCGAAGGCGCAATTCATGCCCTGGCCGTGGAAGGGCACCATCGCGTGCGCCGCATCGCCAAGCAGCAGGGCGCTGCCGCCCAGCCGCCAGCGCGCCAGCGACAGCGTGCCCAGCTGGCCGACCGGATTGGCCTGCCAGTCGGCATCGAAGTCGGGCATCAGCGCCAGTGCGTCGGCGAAATCGCGTGCGAACAATGCGCGCGCGGCGCCGACGTCGGGCAGGGTTGCGAAGCTCGGGTCGCCCTTGGCCGGGAGGAACAGCGTGACCGTGAAGGTGTGTTCGGTATTGGGCAGGGCGATGCACATGTAGCCGCCGCGCGGCCAGATGTGCAGGGCGTTTGGTTCGAGCAGGAAGCCACCATCGGCCGCGGGGGGGATCTCCAGTTCGCGATAGCCGTGTCCCAGGGGTTCGAAGCGCTCGCCCAGGTCCGAGACCCGGTCCATCGCGGCGCGCAGTCCCGACCCCGCACCGTCGGCGCCGAGCAGGACCTCGAAGTCGATCTCGCGCCCTGCGCCGTCGCACTCGTCAACAATCGTCGCGCGTCGTGCAGAGAAGTCCACGGCGTCCAGGCGGGCATCGAAATACAGGGTCGCGCCCGCCGCTTCGGCCGCCTCCACCAGGCTCAGGTTCAGCCGGCCCCGGTGCACCGACCAGATCACCTCGGAATCGTCGCGGCCGTAACGCAGCAGCTGGGTGGCGCCGTCGAGCGCGTGCACCATGCGGCCGCGCATCATCACGGCCTGTGCCATCACCGCGTCGCGCAGGCCGGCCAGGCGCAGCGCATGCAGCCCGCGTTCGGCAAGGGCCAGGTTGATCGAGCGGCCGCCGGCGTAGGACCGGCGGCGCGGGTCGGGGCGCTTTTCGTAGACATCCACAGCCCAGTCGCGCCGGGCCAGCAGCAGGGCGAGCAGGGAGCCGGCCAGCCCGGCGCCGATGATGCTGATCCGGCGGTCGGTGACAGGCTCCACGAGGGCTCCGTTGCAGATTGCGCGTGCCTCGATTATAGCCGCCGGCCGGCGCGGACGACGGCCCGGTTCAGGCGCCGGGGACTAGACTGCCGCCACCAAAATCCACGGAAGGATGCCGACATGACGTTCCCGCGACTCGCGGGGCTGGCCCTTTGCGCCGCCCTTTGCAGCACCCCGGCCTTTGCCAGCGAGCACACCGGCTGGGTCTACAACGGCCTGCTCGGCCAGGCAAGCCTGCACGCCGACGCGCTCAGTGACACGCGCTTCGCCTCCAACTCCAACATCGGCTACCGCTGGGGTGCGTTCGGCGTCGAAGCCGGGCACACGATGAGCTTCGGTCGTTTCCGCGACAGCTTTGGCAGCGGCAGCAGCGCCTTCGACGTGGATGCCAAGCTCAGCGGCTGGAATGGCGGCCTCAATTTCAACCACGACTTCGAGCCGCACTGGGGCATGCAGGCGCGGGCGGGGCTGTTCGCCTGGGATGCGGAGACGCGCGTGACCGACAGCGTCGGCGCCCGCACCGCCAGCAAGGACAGCGGCCGGGACTGGTACGCAGGCGCGTCGCTGGACTACAACCACGAGCGCAAGAGTTATGGCCTGGGCTACACCCGCTACAAGGCGGGCGATTCGCACATGTACCTGTGGGGCCTGCACACCGAGTTCCGCTTCTAGCCTGCACGCGCGGGCGCCTGGCGCCGGTTTTCAGCCGCGCCAGGCATCCACTGCCGCGGCGAATTCCGGCAGTTCCGCAAAGCGGTTGTAAAGCGGCGTCGGCGAGATGCGGATGACGTCAGGTTCACGCCAGTCGCCGATGATCCCGCGCGTGGCCAGGAACTCGAACAGCGAGCGGCCGCGCTCGCGACCACCGGCCACGCGCAGGGACAACTGGCAGCCGCGCGCCGCAGGATTGGCGGGCGTGAGGATGGACAGCGCGTCGGCCAGGCGCTCGCGCAGGATGGCCTCGAGCAATCCCGTGAGTTGCACCGACTTGGCGCGCAAGCCAGCCATGCCGGCGCGCTGGAACAACGCCAGCGAGACGCGCAGCGGCGCCAGCGCCAGGATCGGCGGATTGCTCAGCTGCCAGCCATCGGCGCCGGGCGTCGGCACGAACTCCGGCCCCATGCGGAAGCGGCTGGCCTGGTCATGGCCCCACCAGCCGGCGAAGCGCGGGCGATCGCTGTGCGCGTGGCGCGCATGCACGAAGCAGCCGGCCACGGCGCCGGGGCCGGCGTTGAGGTATTTGTAGCTGCACCACACCGCGAAATCGGCGCCGTCATCGTGCAGGGTCAGGGCCAGGTTGCCTGCTGCATGGGCCAGGTCGAAACCGACCAGGCAGCCCTGGGCATGGGCCAGGCGCGTGATCGCCGCGAGGTCGAAGTCCTGGCCGCTGCGGTATTGCACGCCCGGCCAGAGCACCAGGGCAATCTCGCTGCCGCGCGACGCGAGCACCTGCTCGATCGCATGCATGGAAATCGTGCCGTCATCGGCATCAGGCGCCAGTTCAATCAGTGATCGTGCGGGGTCAAGTCCATGGAAGCGCAGCTGCGATTCCACCGCGTAGCGATCCGACGGAAACGCGCCAGCCTCGATCAGGATCGCGTGCCGCTGAGGGGTCGGGCGGAAGAAGCTCACCATCATCAGGTGCAGGTTGGCGGACAGGGAATTCATCGCAACCACTTCGCCCGGTTCCGCGCCGACCAGGGCAGCCAGCGAATCGCGGACGAAGCCGTGGTAGGGCATCCAGGGATGCTTGCCATGGAAATGCGCCTCCACACCCAGCCGAGCCCAGTCGTCCAGCTCGTCGAGCAGGGCGCCGCGCACCGCGCGCGGCTGCAGGCCAAGGGAGTTGCCGCAGAAATACAGCTGCTCGGCGTCGCCGTGCGGGGGGACGTGGAACTCGCCGCGGAAGGAGGCAAGCGGATCGGCGGCGTCCAGTGCGCGGGCGCGTTCGCGCCAGGCGTCGAGCCCGCCGCCGCTCATTCGAAGCGCGCCTTCGACAGGCCAAGCCATTCCAGCGCCGTGCCGTGGTACAGGCGCGCCTGCGCGACGTCGTCCAGGCCGAGCGCGGCGATGCCGCTGCCGGGCTCCTGCTCGCCGAGCGGGAAGGGGTAGTCGGTGCCCAGCATCACGGTGTCGATGCCGACGGTGTCGATGAGGTAGCGCAGTGCCCGCGGGTCGTGCACGCAGGAGTCGAAGAAGATCTTGCCAAAGTACTCGCGGGGGTTGCGCGGATTGTCCACGGCCACGAGGTCCGGCCGCATGTTGAAGCCGTGTTCGATCCGGCCGATCGTGTACGGGAAGCTGCCGCCGCCATGCGCGAAGCAGACCTTCAGCTTCGGGTAGCGCTCCAGCACGCCGCCGAAGATCAGCGCGCAGGCCGCGCGCGATTGCTCGGCCGGCATGCCGACCAGCCAGGGCATCCAGTAGCGCGGCATGGTGTCGCTGCCCATCATGTCCCAGGGATGCACGAGGATTGCCGCGCCGAGGCTTTCCGCAGCCTCGAAGAAGGGGCGCAGTTCGGGTTCGTCGAGGTTCCAGTCGTTGACATGCGAGCCGATCTGCACGCCCTGCAGGTCGAGCTGCTCCATGCAACGCTCCAGCTCCTGCACGGCCAGTCGCGGCGACTGCAGCGGCACTGTGCCGATGCCGGCGTAGTGGCGCCGGTGCGTGCGGCAGGTATCGGCCATGTGCTCGTTCAGCGCTTCGTGCAGCTCGAGCGCGTGTTGCGGCTTGGACGTGTAGCTGAACATCACCGGCACCGTGCTGATCACCTGCACCTGCACGCCGAAGCGCGCGTAGTCGGCCACGCGCACGTCCGGGTCCCAGGTCTTGGGCCAGATCTCGCGGAAGAACTTGCCATCCTTGTAGATGCGATGGCGGCCGTCGTCGCCGTGGTGGATTACCGGGAAGCGCGCGTCGCCGTACTTGGCCGCGAGGTCCGGCCAGTCCTTGGGCAGGTAGTGGGCGTGGGTGTCGAGCTTCAGCATGCGTGAATTCTACCGCCAGTCGGGACAGGTGATCAGGAAAACGCGTTGATGAAGCACTTGGAGACCTCCCATGCGAATCCGTTTCCTCGCAAGTTCAGGACTCCGCTGGAGTTCGACAGGTTTCCCCGGACGAAGGTCACCTTCATCTCGAACTGCCGGGCGTCGATGCGTGAAGGCCTTTGCAGAACGATGGCGGTTCCGGTCAGGTTGGTGCCCTTTAGAACGGGCGAACGAACCTCGTCGTATTTCAGCTCGGAACAGCGATACAACTGGTAACCGGGCTTGGAAACGCGCTCGAGCAACTCCGATGAAGGATCTGTGTCGCCGGGTAGACAGACAAACGTAATCTTCCGCGGGTCGATTTCATTTCTGTCCGACAGCACTTTTCCGAGGGCCGTTGCGAGCAACGCCTCCGTCTCGGGTCCGGACAACCCGACGGCAGAAAACGTCGTGCAGCCGGCGATGGTCAGCGCGATGATTGGCATGGCTGTCTTCATTCTGGGCAGGCCACGCTGCGACACGGCTGTCAACGGTGACGGCGCGTTGCGGCTGCAACGGGAGCCGCCGGCGCGCTGCGCTTGCGTGAGGTGTACCAGGCTCGGCCCGCCGCGGCCAACGGAACCAGGATCGCGCCCCACAGCCACTGCCAGCTGCGGCCGACGAAATCGCCAACCACTTGGGTCGGCGTCACCTCGACGTCGATCCTGCGGGTGAAGGCCTGCAGGGTCTTGTCGGCGACGCCGTGGTTGTCGAGCTTGGCGGTGAGGGTCAGCGTCAGCGTCTGCGGACCAGTCGCCTTTGGATGGACCTGCCAGGTCCACATCACGCGATCCTGCGTGCCGACCGCCTGCACGATGCCGGTCGCCGGCGTGATGTCGAAGCCGAGGCCGCTGAGCTTGGCTTCCATGCGGCTGGCGGTCTGGATCGCCGCACCCTCGCGTCCGCCGGTGACATCCGCGCCGATGGCGTCCTTGAGTGCCGCGATGGATTCCTTGCGGCTGAGCACCAGGACCACGTCGGCGGTTTCGTCGCGGTTGATCTTCTGCGGCGTGCTGAAGGCGATGTTGGCGTCGTGCAGGTATTTCAGGGCGCGGTCGTTGGCGGCGGCTTCTTCATCCACCGGCGCGCCGGCAACCGGCTGCGGATCCTCCCGGCCGGCGTCGGTCGCCGGGGAGGCCGGTGGCGCCGCAGCCTGGGGCGCGGCCGCCATCACGGCGTCGGCCTGCGTGGAGGACAGCGTCGGACGCGCGGAGCCCACGGCGCGGTGTGGCCGGGTGCCGTGGGTGATGGTCGAGTGCGCATCATCACCGGTCGTGTCGGTGGCAGGCGCCTGCAGCATGACGTCCGGCGAAGGTGGCGGCGGCGCCGGAGGCGGAGGCGGAGGCAAAGCTTCAGGCGCTGCGTGGGTCATCCGTATCGGTTGGGGCGCCTCGTGTGCGCATGACGCCAGCGCGCACAGCGTCAACAGGGCAAACGTGACCTGGAAAAATCGCATTGGACCGCTGGAGCGACGTGGATCGTTCATGCGCGTTCGGACTCCATGCGGGCTCAGGGTCTGGGATTCACATGCCCGCAGCCGGGGCAGGTGCGATTTGCCACGTTGTCGTAGAAGCGCTTGAACACGGGCGGGAAATCGTTCTCGATGCTCTCGAGCTCGAAATATTCCTCGTACAGCTTGTGGTTGCAACGCTCGCAGAACCACAGCAGCCCGTCCTTCTCGCCAGGCAGGCGCCTGCGCTCGACCACCAGCCCGATCGAATTGGCCATGCGCTGGGGCGAATGCGGCGTGCGCGGCGGCAGGTAGAACACCTCGCCGGCGCGGATGGGGATGTCGCGCGCGACGCCGCCTTCCTGGATCTTCAGGACCATCTCGCCCTCGAGCTGGTAGAAGAACTCCGGGCCCTCGTCCCAATGGTAGTCGGTGCGCGCGTTCGGCCCGCCGACGATCATCACGATGAAATCCCCATCGACCAGGCACTTGTTGCCGACCGGCGGCTTGAGGAGGTGGCGGTGGCGCTCGATCCAGTCCTGCAAGTTGAAGGCGGCGGGGATCATCTCAGCGTTCCGTAGCGTGGCCGGTGGGCAGGGCCGCGATGCATTTCAGTTCGATCGCGATCGGCGTCGGCAGCGCCGTGATGCCCAGCGTGGTCCGGCAGGGCGCCTGCGCCGCATCCGGGAAATACTCAGCCCAGATCGCGTTGTAGGCGCGGAAGTCGCGGGCCATGTCGGTGAGGTACACGGTCACGTCCACCAGGTCCTCCCAGCGCGCGCCGCTGGCCTCGAGCACCGCGCGCACGTTGCCGAACACCGAGTGGCACTGCGCAACGATGTCGTAGGACGCCAGCGATCCGTCCGCGGCCAGGACATTGCCGGGAATGCTGTCGTCCGCCGCATCGCGTGGCCCGATGCCCGACAGGTACAGCATGTTGCCCACCCGCCGCGCATGCGGATAGCGGCCGACGGCCGCCGGCGCCGCGCCCGCATGGATCGCCTCACTCACCCGGGTTGTCCGATGCTGGCCAGGGCCCGCTCGTAGGCCGGCTGCAACTCGGCGCGCGCGCCGACGTCCATGCCGAGGTCGCGCACGCGGCCGTCGTGCAGCCCGTAGATCCAGCCATGCACGTTCAACTGCTGGCCACGGGCCCAGGCATCTTCGACCACCGTGGTCAGACAGACGTTGGACACCTGCTCGACCACGTTGAGCTCGCACAGCCTGGCGTGCCGCAGAGTTTCCAGCTCCACGCCGGCCATCAGGCCCGCGTGCTTGGACGCGACGTCGCCGATATGCCGCAGCCAGTTGTCGGCCAGGCCCACGCGGGCGCCGGTCATGCTGGCGTGCACGCCGCTGCAGCCGTAGTGGCCCACCACCAGGATGTGCTCGACCTTCAGCAGGTCCACCGCGAACTGGATCGTGCTCAGGCAATTGAGGTCGGTATGCACCACGACATTGGCGATGTTGCGGTGGACGAAGACCTCGCCCGGCGCCAGGCCGAGGATCTGGTTCGCGGGCACCCGCGAATCCGAGCAGCCGATCCACAGGTACTTGGGCGCCTGCTGGGCGCTCAGGCGCTTGAAGAATCCCGGGTCCTCGGCCCGCACGCGATCGGCCCAGTCACGGTTTCGTTCAAGCAGGTCGTTCAAACGCGGCATGGCTTACCCCAGGTCGATGCAGACATTCTTGCTCTCGGTGAAAAAGCGCATGGCGTCCAGGCCGCCTTCGCGGCCCAGGCCCGATTGCTTGACCCCGCCGAAAGGCGTGCGCAGGTCGCGCTGCAACCAGCAATTGATCCAGACGATCCCGGTTTGCAGGCCAGCGGACAGGCGATGGGCGCGGCGCAGGTCCGAGGTCCACACGCTGGCGGCCAGGCCATAGCTGGAGGCATTGGCGAGCGCGAGCGCGTCCTCTTCGTCGTCGAAGGGCTGCAAGGTCACGACCGGCCCGAAGATTTCCTCGGTATTGGTCCGGGTCTGCGGGCCGAGGCCTTCGAACACCGTCGGCGCGACGAACCAGCCACCTTCGCAGCGGCCGGCCGGATGCACGGCGTTGCCGCCGCACAACAGCTTGCCGCCTTCGGCTTCGGCCAGGGCAATGTGGCCGCTGACCTTGTCGAAGTGCGCCTGCGAGACCAGTGGACCAAGCCGCGTTTCAGCCTCGAGCGGGTCGCCGACGCGCAGCAGGCGCGCGCGGCGTACGAACTCGTCGCGGAACTCGTCGTAATACCGGCGCTCGACCAGGAGGCGCGAGCCGCACAGGCAGATTTGCCCCGAATTCTGGAAGCTCGAGCGCAGGATGGCCTCGACCAGTCCCTCGCGTGGAGCATCGGCGAAGACCAGGGTCGGGTTCTTCCCGCCCAGTTCGAGCGAACACTTCTTCAGCGCATCGGCGCAGGTCGCGGCAATGCCGCGCCCCACCGCGGTGCTGCCGGTAAAGCTCACGGCGCGGATGCCGGGGTGCGCGACCAGGGCCTTGCCGACCTCGGGCCCCAGGCCATGCACGATATTGAGCACGCCCGGCGGAAAGCCTACTTCTGCCGCCAGTTCGCCAAGCATCCAGGCGGTCAGTGGCGTGACCTCGCTCGGCTTGCCGACCACGCAATTGCCCGCGGCCAGGGCCGGCGCGATCTTCCAGGTGAACAGGTACAGCGGCAGGTTCCAGGGACTGATGCAGCCGACCACGCCGAGCGGTTGGCGCAGGGTGATGTTGAGGCCGGCCTCGCCCTGGTGCGATTCGCTGGCGAATTGCGTTGCGGCTGCAGCAAAGAAGCGAAGGTTGCTGATGGCGCGCGGGATTTCGACATCGCGCGCAAGGGCGAGCGGCTTGCCGCCGTCGCGCGATTCGGCGAGTGCGAAATCCTCGAGCCGCGCTTCCAGTGCATCGGCGAGCCGCTCCAGCCAGCGCGCGCGTCCGCTGGCCGGCAAGCCGGCCCAATCGGCTTGCGCGCGCCGCGCGGCGGCGACCGCGGCGTCAACGTCGGCGCCGTCGCCGGCGGGACACTCGGCCAGCACGCGGCCGGTCGCCGGCTCGAACACATCGAGCCAGCGCCCGCTCGCCGGCGGCGTGGCCAGTCCCGCGATGTGCTGGGACAGGCGGATCATCAGGCGGGCAGCGGCGGCAAGGGCCGCGGCTCGTGGTATTCGAAGCCAAGCCGGCGCGGGTCGTCGCGGGCGACGCGCGCGTCCACGCCTTCGCCGTGGCCGGTCTCGTCAAGGAAGAACAACTGCACCAGCACGCCTTCCTCCAGGTCGCATTCGAATGGGCGGAACACGCCGCAGCCGCCCTCCGACAGGTCGGTCAGTTCCGCGCGCCAGGCGTGCCGGCCGCTGACCACGACCAGTTCGGCCGCATAGGGAATGCGGTTCGACGAGCGCTGGTTCGGACTGGTCGCAATCACAGGGATCGCGTCCTTCCGCCATCCACGGGCAGGTTGATGCCATTGATGTAGCCGGCCTCGGGCGAACACAGGAAGGCCACGGCGGAGGCGATCTCGTCGGCCTCGGCAAAGCGTCCCGCCGGCACCGTAGCCAGCATCGCCTCGGCGATGGCCTGCTCCGGCTTGCCGGTGGCCGCCGCGCGCCCGGCGAGGATCTGCGCGAGCCGCTGCGTGCGCGTGTACCCGGGCAGGACATTGTTGACGGTGATGCCGTCGGGGCCCAGCTCGGTCGCCAGGGTCTTGGCCCAGCCGGCCACCGCGCCGCGCACGGTGTTGGACACGCCGAGGTTGGCGATCGGTTCCTTCACCGAGGTGGAGATGATGTTGACGATCCGGCCCCATCGCCCGGCGCGCATGCCGGGCAGCAGGGCCTGCACCAGCACCTGGCCCGCGACCAGGTGCTGGCGGAACACCGCGACGTAGGCCTCGGGATCGGCCGAATGCGCGGCTCCGCCGGCGGGACCGGCGGTGTTGTTGACCAGGATCTGGATCGGCCGGGCGCCAACCAGGGAGGCGAGGGCATCACGCAGGGCGTCGGTGCGCGAGACGTCGGCGGCGATGAACCGGTGCGACTGCGCGCCATGCACGCGCGGCAGCTGGTCGCGAAGGGCTTCGAGGACGTCGCGTCGCCGCGAGAGCAGGCAGACATTGGCGCCGCGGGCGGCCAGGGCCATCGCGCTGGCGCGGCCGATGCCTTCGGACGCGCCGCAAACCAGCGCATCGCGGCCTTCGAGGGACGCGCCACCCGGCGCTGCGGTGACGGCCGTCGGGTCCATCAGTGCCGGGGCCCGAGGGTGCGCAGCATCTGCGGCAGCAATTCCTCCTCGTCGTGGCCGTGTGGCGGCTGCAGTTCCTCCAGCAGCATGCCCAACACCTCGGCATCGTCGTCATCCATGCCGTCCAGGGCGCGGAAGTCGGCGTCCATCAGCGCGGCGCGGGCGACGTCCTCGGATTCGTACACCAGGGTCGCGCCCTGGCTGTCGAAGACCTGGGCAACGCCGCTGTCGAGCACGCGCAGGCGCGCCCACACCAGCAGGTGCTCGGGCGCGGCGAGCCACCACTCCTCGCGCGCGTAGTCGTCCTCGTTGCCGTCCTGGTCCATCGCTGGTTCCTTCGTCAGTCTTGTGTCGCGGGCCGCCGGCGCGATGCGCACGGGCTCGGCGCACGCCGATTCATTGCACGCTCGTGGCGGCGATCGAGAACGCACTCCCCACCAGACCCAGCAGCGTCACCCAGCCCATGATGCCAGCGATGGCGCCGAACTGCCGAAGTGCCGGATCGGCCAGCGCACGCTGGCCGAAGCGCATCAGCCACCAGCTGTAGGCCAGGCCGCCGTCTGCGGTGCCGGCCGCGAAGCCCAATCCGCGGTCGAGTTGTTGCCGGTAGGCCAGCACGCGCATGCCGAAATGCGCAGGCCCGGCCGAACCGGCCAGGCCCAGGAAGAGGAAGAGCAGCGCCTGGGCCATGGGATGCGCCGGATCCGGATCAGAACGTGGCCAGGCCCGGCGCGCGCGGGTAGGGGATCGCGTCGCGGATGTTCGACAGGCCGCAGACGTAGACCAGCAGGCGCTCGAAGCCGAGGCCGAAGCCCGCGTGCGGCACCGTGCCGTAGCGGCGGAAATCGCGGTACCAGTCGTAGTGCGAAGTTTCCAGGCCGAATTGCGCGATGCGCGCGTCCAGCACGTCCAGGCGCTCTTCACGCTGGGAACCGCCGATGATCTCGCCGATGCCCGGCGCCAGCACGTCCATCGCCGCCACGGTGCGGCCGTCGTCGTTCAGGCGCATGTAGAAGCTCTTGATCTGCTCGGGGTAGTTCACCACCACCACTGGCCGCCCGACATGCACTTCGGTGAGCCAGCGCTCGTGCTCGGTCTGCAGGTCCAGACCCCATTCGACCGGGAAGTCGAACTTCACGCCGGAGTCCTGCAGCAGCGACACCGCATCGGTGTACTCGATCCGCTCGAAGGGCGCGCCGACGAAGGCCTCGAGCTTGCTGATCGCGGTCTTCTCGACGCGCTCGGCCAGGAAGGCCAGGTCGTCGCCGCGCTCGTTCAGGACCGCGCGGAAGATGTACTTCAGGAAGGACTCGGCCAGGTTGGCGTCGTCGTTGAGGTCGGCGAAGGCGATCTCCGGCTCGATCATCCAGAATTCGGCGAGGTGGCGCGTCGTGTTGGAGTTCTCGGCGCGGAAGGTCGGCCCGAAGGTGTAGACCTTGGACAGCGCCAGGCAGAAGCCCTCGACGTTCAACTGGCCCGACACGGTGAGGAAGGCCTCCTTGCCGAAGAAGTCCTTGCTGAAATCGATCGCGCCGCCTGCGTCGCGCGGCAGGTTGAGCATGTCCAGCGTGGAGATGCGGAACATCTGCCCGGCGCCTTCGGCGTCCGAGGTCGAGATGATCGGCGTGTTGACCCAGTAGAAACCCTGCTCGTGGAAGAAGCGGTGGATCGCCATCGCCATGCAATGGCGGATCCGCGTCACCGCGCCGAACAGGTTGGTGCGCGGGCGCAGGTGGGCGACCTCGCGCAGGAATTCCAGGGAATGCGCCTTGGGCTGGATCGGATAGGTCTCCGGATCCTCGACCCAGCCGAGCACGTCGATCGCGCTGGCCTGGACCTCGAAGCTCTGGCCCTGGCCCTGGGAGGGCACCAGGATGCCGGTGGCGACGACCGCGCAGCCGGCGGACAGGCGCTTGACCTCGGTTTCGTAGTTGCCCAGGGTGGCCGGAGCGACCACCTGGATGGCCGCGAAGCAGGAGCCATCGCTGAGGTTGACGAAACTCAGGCCCGCCTTGGAATCGCGCCGGGTGCGGACCCAGCCGCGGACCGTGACTTCCGTTCCGGGGGCTACGCCGCCGGCCAACGCGTGCTGGATGCTGACCACTGCCATTTCGCTTGAATCCCCGGGGCCGAGGGCCCATCTAGGTGGTGTCGGACGAACGCATAGGATAGCGCAGGCGGGCGTCCGGACCCCCGCGTTATACTCGCGCAGCACACAGGAGCAGCAATGGCCGTCACCCTCACCGCCGCCGCCGCGGATCGCGTCCGCCAGTACCTGGCGGCCACGCCCGGCGCCACCGGACTGCGCTTCGGCGTCCGCAAGAGCGGCTGCTCCGGCTGGGCCTACATCGTGGACGTGGCGACCGACACGGCGCCAGGCGATGCCGTGTTCGAGCAGGACGGGGTCGCGGTGCGCGTGGACGCCGACAGCCTGCCCCAGGTCGATGGCACCGAAATCGACTGGGTGCGCCAGGGCCTGAACCAGCAATTCGTGTTCCGCAACCCGCGTATGGCCGCCGAGTGCGGCTGCGGCGAGAGCTTCACCACGGCGGACGTCGCGGCCCCGTAGGCGGGCCGCGCCGCCTACCGGCCAGGCCGGTTGGAAACTGCTTGCCGCACAATGACTTGCGCGGCAACCCCGCGGCTGCCATACTGCGCGGCTCCGCGGGCCCGTCCTGCGGCTCTTGCTCCACGGCATCCGGCCGGGAGCTGTTGGCCCGGCGACGGGCCGCATCCACAAGGAAACAACCGATGCGTCACTACGAAGTCGTGTTCCTGGTCCATCCGGACCAGAGCGAGCAGGTCCCGGCCATGATCGAGCGCTACAAGACGCTGATCGAGGGCGACGGCGGCCAGATCCACCGCCTGGAAGACTGGGGCCGCCGCCAGCTGGCGTACCCGATCGAGAACCTGGTCAAGGCCCACTACGTGCTCATGAACATCGAGTGCGGCCAGAAGGTCCTGACCGAGCTCACCGACAGCTTCCGCTTCAACGACGCCGTGCTCCGGCACATCGTCCTGTCGCGCGAAGCCGCCGACATCGAGCCGAGCCTCATCCTGAAGAGCAAGGACGAGAAGGGCGACCGTCGTCGCCGCGACGATGATTCGTCCGAGTCCGGCGGCGACGCCGTCGACGCCGTCTGAGCCCAGGAGACCCGACATGTCCAAGTTCTTCCGCCGCCGCAAGTTCTGCAAGTTCACCGCCGAAGGCATCACCGAGATCGACTACAAGGACCTGGCCACGCTGCGCCAGTACCTGAGCGAGAACGGCAAGATCGTCCCCAGCCGGATCACGGGCACCAAGGCCCGCTACCAGCGTCAGTTGCAGACCGCGATCAAGCGCGCCCGCTTCCTTGCCCTGATCCCGTACACCGACAACCACAACGTCTGATCCTGTAAGTACCTTACGGACAGCACCAGTTGCGAGAGGCGCGCCCCGGCGCGCGGATCGCTAACGTAACGGAGCGCTTTTCATGAAACTCATTCTCCTGCAGAAAGTCGTGAACCTCGGTGGCCTCGGCGATACCGTCGTGGTCAAGCCGGGCTACGGCCGCAATTACCTGGTCCCGGCCGGCAAGGCCGTGCCCGCCACCGCCTCCAACGTGGCCCAGTTCGAAGCCAAGCGCGCCGAGTACGAGGCCAAGGCCAATGACGTGCTGTCCGCCGCGCAGTCGCGCCTGGCCGGTTTCGAGGAGGCCTCGGTCACCATCAGCGCCAATGCCTCCACGGAAGGCAAGCTGTTCGGTTCCGTCGGCACCCGCGACATCGCCGAGGCCTTCACCGCCGCCGGCAAGAAGCTCGAGAAGTCCGAAGTGGTGATGGGCGAAGGCCCGATCCGCCGCACCGGCGAGTTCGAGGTGACGATCCACCTGCACGCCGACGTGGAAACGAAGGTCAAGGTCATCGTCGTCCCCGAAGCCTGATCGTGTCGCATGCACCAGAAGACGGCCGCCGGCATCGGCGGCCGTTTTTTTTCGCCCGGCCTCCAGCGCGCCCCGCATTGCGGCCAGTCGCAGGTTTTGCGATATCCCGGGCTTATCCACAGGGTTGTCTGCAACGCTATGCACCCGCGGGAGACTAGGATGAACCCTTCGACCAACGGAAGTCCCCCAGCCTGATGTCCGCGCGCCCCGAGTCCTTCCGTTCCGAGCCGCGCGTGGATGCGCTGCGTGTCCCGCCGCAATCGGTGGAGGCCGAGCAGGCCGTCATCGGCGGCCTGATGCTGGCCCCCGACGCGATCGACCGCGTGGCCGACCTGCTCACCGAAAACGATTTCTACCGGCGCGACCACCGCCTGATCTACCGCGGCATCCGCGAGCTGGCGGAAAAGGGCAAGCCCTTCGACGCGGTGACGCTGGGTGAATGGTTCGAGGCCAACAACCTGTCCGAGCAGATCGGCGGCCCGGGTTACCTGATCGAGCTGGCCAGCACCACGCCCAGCGCCGCCAACATCCGCGCCTATGCCGAGATCGTGCGCGAGAAGTCGGTGATGCGGCAGCTCATCGAGGCGGGCACGGAAATCGTCAACGACGGCTTCCAGCCGGAAGGGCGCGACAGCCAGGCGGTGTTGTCGGCGGCCGAGATGAAGGTGTTCCGCATCGCCGAGCAGGGCCGCCGCGGCCGCGCTGACTTCGTGCCCCTGCGCGAGGCGATGAAGGAGGCCTTCCAGGTCCTGCAGGAGCGCTACGAGAACCAGGGCTCGGTCACCGGCCTGCCGACCGGCTTCCACGATTTCGACGAGATGACCGCGGGCCTGCAGCCGTCGGACCTGATCATCCTGGCCGCGCGTCCGGCAATGGGCAAGTGCCTGAGCGCGGATGCGGAGATCGTGCAGGACGACGGCAGCATCACCACCATCGAGGACATCGTGCGCGCGCGCGCGGGCAGCCTCGGCACGCTCACCGGGGATCTGCGCCTGGGTCGTGCGGCGCCCTCGGATTTCGTGGACGATGGCCACAAGCCGACCTTTGAGGTACGAACGCGGCTCGGACGCCGGGTCGAGACGACCGCCCCGCATCCCTTCCTCACCCTTGATGGCTGGAAGCCGTTGCTGGAACTTGCGCCGGGGGATTTCGTCGCGGTGCCCCGTCGTCTGGCGGTGTTCGGGAACGAGGCGATGCGCGACAGCGAGGTACGCCTGCTCGGCTACCTGATCGGCGACGGCGGCCTGACCGGTAGCACGCCGCGCTTCACCAATTCCAATCCCGAGATCGTGGCTGACTTTCAGGCGGCGCTGGCGGAGTTCGGCGGCATGCAATCGCGGATGGTCGAGGGACGCGAGGGTTTCGCCCCGTCTTGGCGGCTGCGCGGCGAGCGCGGGCGGAGAGCGGCTGGTCACAATGATTTCGCGGCCCGCCTCGACGCGCATCCGCGCATGGCGCCCGGTGCCGCGGCGGCGCTCGCGCGTGAGGCCGGCGTACTCCCATCCAGCCTGAGCCAGTGGCGTAGCGGCAGGCATCTGCCCGAACTGGCTGGCATGTCGCGCCTGTGCGCGATCCTCGCGATCGAGCCAGCGCCATCTGCCTCCGCCAATCCCTTGGCCGACTGGTTGCGGGGCCACGGCCTGATGGGGCACGGCGCGGGGGCGAAGTCGGTCCCGCCGGCGGTGTTCCGACTTCCGCGCGCGCAGCTGGCTGTCTTCCTCAACCGTTTATTTGCCACCGATGGCTGGGCCAGCCTGCTCGCCAGCGGCCAGTCGCAACTTGGCTACGCCAGCGTCTCCGAGCGCGTGGCCCGCCAGGTGCAGCACCTGCTGCTGCGCTTCGGCGTGGTCGCCAAGTTGCGCCAGCGCTGGGTGCGCTACCGCGATGCGCGCAGGGCATCCTGGCAACTGGACATCACCGATGCCGACTCGATCCGCGCCTTTACCGCGGACATCGGCATCCACGGCAAGCAGGCGGCGATGGAACGTGTGCTGGGTGCGCTGTCCAGCCGCAAGCCGCACAGCAATGTCGACCTGGTGCCGGCCGGGGTCTGGTCCAAGATTGAGCGGGCGAAGGGTTCGCTGTCCTGGGCCGAGTTGGGGCGACGGATCGGCGCCAGTGAAAGCAACATGCACGTCGGCACGCGCGGCGTGTCCCGCGCGCGGCTCGCGCGCATCGCCATGGTGCTGGGAGACGCCGGCTTGGCGGCGCTGGCGTCAAGCGAGGTGGTCTGGGACCGCATCGAGTCCATCACGCCCACTGGCCTGCAACAGGTCTACGACCTCACCGTGCCCGGTACGCACAACTTCATCGCCAACGACATCTGCGTGCACAACACCACGCTGGCGCTGAACATGGCCGAGTACGCCGCGCTCAAGACCAAAAAGGCCGTCGCGGTGTATTCCATGGAAATGTCCGCTTCCCAGCTGGCTTTCCGCCTGATTTCCTCGATCGGCCGCATCAACGCCACGCGCCTGCGCACCGGGCAACTCGAGGACGAGGACTGGTCGCGCGTCAACATGGCGATCAAGATGCTGTCGGACGTCAAGATCTTCATCGATGACACGCCGGCGCTGTCGCCGGACGTGTTGCGGAGCAAGGCGCGGCGGATCAAGCGCGAGCACGACCTCGGCCTGATCGTCATCGACTACCTGCAGCTGATGACCGTGCCCGGCACCGGCGAGAACCGCGCCACCGAGATCTCCGAGATCTCGCGCTCGCTCAAGGCCCTGGCCAAGGAACTCAACGTGCCGGTGATCGCGCTCTCGCAGCTCAACCGCGGCCTGGAATCGCGAACCGACAAGCGGCCGGTGATGGCCGACCTGCGCGAATCCGGCGCCATCGAGCAGGACGCCGACATCATCATGTTCATCTACCGCGACGAGTACTACCACAAGGACTCGCAGGACAAGGGCCTGGCCGAAATCATCATCGGCAAACAACGAAACGGCCCGACCGGCACGGTGAAACTGAAGTTCTTCGGCGAGTACACCAGATTCGATAATTTGGCGCGGGATTCGGTGGGTAGTTTCGAATAGCTTAATTGTAGGAGCGCTCATGAGCG
>JANXUD010000066.1 GCA_025352045.1 Gammaproteobacteria bacterium
GGCCCGTGCGAGGTCCATCGCGGCTGAAGCCGCTCCCACGAGGAGGGGCTCCAGATGCCGGTGATCGAAACGCGGGTCGACGCGCGCAGCGCCGAGTTCCAGGACAACGCCACGCAACTGCGCGCCCTGGTCGCGGACCTCGACGCCCAACTCGAGCGCGTCGCCCTCGGCGGCGGCGAGAAAGCCCGCGCCCGGCACACGGCGCGCGACAAGCTGTTGCCGCGCGAGCGCGTCGCGGCCCTGCTCGACCCGGGCTCTCCCTTCCTCGAACTCTCGGCGCTGGCGGCCGAGGGCATGTATGACGGTGCTTCGCCCGGCGCCGGGATCATCACCGGCATCGGCCGGGTGCACGGGCAGGAAGTCGTGGTGGTCGCCAACGACGCCACGGTCAAGGGCGGCACCTATTTCCCGATGACGGTGAAGAAGCACTTGCGCGCGCAGGACATCGCCCTGGAAAACCGGCTGCCCTGCGTCTACCTGGTGGACTCGGGCGGCGCCTTCCTGCCGCTGCAGGACGAGGTCTTCCCGGATCGCGAGCATTTCGGCCGCATCTTCTACAACCAGGCGCGGCTGAGCGCGCTCAACATCCCGCAGGTCGCGGTGGTGATGGGAAGTTGCACGGCCGGCGGCGCCTACGTGCCGGCGATGTGCGACGAAAGCATCATCGTGCGCAACCAGGGCACGATCTTCCTCGGCGGGCCGCCGCTGGTGAAGGCGGCCACTGGCGAAGTGGTGGATGCCGAATCGCTAGGCGGCGCCGAGGTGCATACCGCGGTGTCCGGCGTGGCCGACCACCTGGCCGAGAACGACGGCCATGCGCTGGCGATCGCCCGCGACATCGTCGCCCACCTCAACCGCAGCAAGTCGCTGCCGGTCACCGTGCAGCCGCCCGCCGAACCCCTGTACCCGGCCGAGGACCTGTACGGCATCGTGCCGAAGGATGCGCGCCGGCCCTTCGACATCCGCGAGGTGATCGCGCGCCTGGTGGATGGCTCGGAGTTCCAGGAATTCAAGGCGCGCTACGGCAAGACCCTGGTCACCGGCTTCGCGCACGTGCACGGCTATCCGGTCGGCATCGTCGCCAACAACGGCATCCTGTTCGCCGAGAGCGCGCTGAAAGGCGCGCATTTCATCGAGCTCTGCAACCAGCGCAACATCCCGCTGCTGTTCCTGCAGAACATCACCGGCTTCATGGTCGGGCGCAAGTACGAGAACGCCGGCATCGCCAAGGACGGCGCGAAGATGGTCACCGCGGTCGCCTGCTCGCACGTGCCGAAGTTCACCGTGGTGATCGGCGGCAGTTTCGGCGCCGGCAACTACGCGATGTGCGGCCGCGCGTACGGCGGCCGCTTCCTGTGGACCTGGCCGAACGCGCGCATCTCGGTGATGGGCGGCGAACAGGCCGCGTCGGTGCTGGCGACGGTGAAGCGCGACGGCATCGAGGCCGATGGCAAGTCGTGGAGCGCCGAGGACGAAGAGGCGTTCAAGTCGCCGATCCGCGACCAGTACGAACGCCAGGGTCATCCGTATTACGCCAGCGCGCGCCTGTGGGATGACGGCATCATCGACCCGATGGACACGCGACGCGTCCTCGGCATGGCCTTGTCGGCGTCCATGAACGCGCCGATCGAGCCGGGGCGGTTCGGCGTGTTCCGCATGTAGGCACCTGATCCACAAGGGCTTGGCCGGCCCAGAAAGGCCCTTGGGAACCTGCGCAGTCCGGACTTTCTGCTCAAATTCGCGTCCACGCGACAAACCCCGTTCCTTGCGCCAGGTCACACAATCCCAGCCCGCAATGATGATGGTGCGCACACATCAATCATCCGGCCCCCGATTGGGGGGATGACGTATTGACTCGCCTTTGGCCCCCCCGTATCTCGGAACCTGAATTCAGTTTCCGCTGCCCCCGCAGACATGGCCACAGGGATCCCGTTGAACTACTCGCCCCTCCCCCGTAGTGACTTCACCGCCCGCAACGGCGCCTCCCTCCTGATTGGCCTCATCGCCGCGATCGCGGCACCCTGCGCATTCGCGGCGGCGATCCCCATGACCGTGGCTGCACACGCCGTGGCGCTGGCCGCCGGACAGGGCGACAGCGCGCAGGCAAATGCCGCCGCGCGCCTGGCTTACGGTGAACTGCCGATCGCCTTCGAACCCAACCAGGGCCAGGCCGACGCAGCAGTGCGTTACTTCTCCCGCGGCCCGGGCTACAACCTGTACCTGACCGACGCCCAGGCCGTGCTGAGCCTGCGCAGCAACGACAACGCCGCTCCCGCCGTCATCCGCCTCGGTTTCGACGGCGCCAATCCTGCCGCGCGCATCGCCGGCTTCGCGCCGCAGCAGGCGCGCAGCAACTATTTCACCGGCCAGCGCGCCATGCGCGACGTGGCCCACTTCGGCAAGGTCGGTTACCACGACCTGTACCCGGGCGTGGACCTTGTCTATTACGGCAACCAGGGCCAGTTCGAGTACGACTTCGTCGTCTCGCCCGGCAGCGATGCCTCGCGCATCGCCCTGGATTTCGGCGGCGCCCGCAACATCCACGTGGATGCGCAGGGCAACCTGGTGCTCGGCACCAGCGCGGGTGACGTCGTGCAGCACGCCCCGATCGCCTACCAGGTAGTGGGCGGCGAGCACCGCGCGATCGAGGCGACGTATGCAGTCAATGACAAGGGCAAGGTCGGCTTCCGTCTCGGCGCCTACGACCACGGCCAGGCCCTGGTGATCGACCCGGTGCTGGTCTACAGCACCTACCACGGCGGCAACAACGGCGACCGCGGTTACGACATCGTCGTGGATGCAAACAGCAACGCCTACGTCACCGGCCGCGTGGACTCGACCAGCGGCTTCCCCGTGCTTGGCTCCTACCAGGCGACCAACAAGGGCGCCAGCGACATCTTCGTTTCCAAGTTCAGCCCGACCGGCGCCCTGGTATACAGCACCTACATCGGCGGCGTGGGCACCGAAGAAGGCGCGGGCATCGCCATCGACAGCGCCGGCAACGCCTACGTCACAGGCCGCACCACCTCGATCGACTTCCCGCTGGTCAATGCCTACCAGAGCGCGCTGGGCGGCGTGCAGGACGCCTTCCTGGTGAAGTTGAACGCCGCCGGCAACGCCCTGGTGTACAGCACCTACCTCGGCGGCAACACCAACCCGGGCGGCGCTTCGCTGACCGGCGAGTACGGCTACGGCGTGGCCGTCGATTCCGCCGGCAGCGCCTACGTGACCGGCCTGGCGGTTTCCACCAATTTCCCGACCGTCAATGCCTACCAGAGCACCGGCGGCGGCGCCTACGACGACGTCTTCGTCACCAAGTTCAGCCCGGCCGGCAACACCCTGGTGTACAGCACCTACATCGGCGGCAGCCAGTTCGACGAGGGTTACTCGATCGCAGTCGACAGCACGGGTGCCGCTTATGTCGCGGGCATCACGGCATCGAGCAACTATCCCCTGCTGAACGCGCGGCAGAGCCTGTATGGCGGCAACAACGACGGCTTCCTGACCAAGCTGTCGCCGGCCGGCAACGCCCTCGTGTACAGCACCTACATCGGCGGTTTCGGCCAGGATTCGGTCTACGGCCTGGCCGTGGATGCAAACGGCAGCGCCTACGTCGCAGGCGTCACCGCCTCGGCCAACTTCCCGGTCCAGAATTCCCTGCAGGCCTACAACGGCGGCGTGTCGTCCACCTCGGCCGACGCCTTCGTCATGCAGTTCACTCCCGCCGGCAATGCCGTGACCTACGCCAGCTACCTCGGCGGCAGCGGCAACGAGTCCGGCATCGGCCTGGCCATCGACGGCAGCGGCAATGCCTACGTCGTCGGCCAGACCACGTCGACCAACTTCCCGACCGTGGCGCCTATCCAGGCAGCCAACGCCAGCCTCAACGCAGCCGCAGACGTCTTCATCACCAAGGTCGCCGCCGGCGGCACCAGCCTGCTGTACTCCACCTACCTGGGCGGCGCGGGCGACGACTTCGGCAACGACATCGCGGTCAACGCGGGCGGTGATGCCTTCATCACCGGCCAGACCAGCTCGACCAACTTTCCCACCGCCAACGCACGCCAGACCGCCAACGGCGGCAGCAGCGATGCCTTCGTGGCGCGTATCTCCACCTCGGGCGACGTGCAGTTGTCGATCTCCGACGTGCGCCTGAGCGAGGGCAACGCCGGCACGACCAATGCAGTGTTCACGGTCAGCCTCAACAAGGCCGCTACCGGCGCCGTCACCTTCAACTTCGCCACGTCCGACGGCACCGCCACCGCGGGTAGCGACTACGTCTCCACCAGCCTCGCCGCGCAGAGCATCCCCGCCGGCTCGCTGAGCAAGACGATCTCGGTGCCGGTCAACGGCGACACGGTGTTCGAGGCCGACGAAGTCTTCTACGGCAACATCAGCGCCGCCAGCGGCGCGACCATCAGCGACGCGCAGGGCGTGGGCACCATCCTCAACGACGACGTCGCCACGGCGCCCAGCCTGAGCATCGCCGATGTCGCCGTCGCCGAGGGCAACAGCGGCACCAGCGTCGCTACCTTCACGGTGACCATGTCGCAGACCTCCGCGAATCCCGTCACCTTCGACGTCGCCACGGCCAACGGCACCGCCACCGCCGGCAGCGATTACGTTGCGCTGGCGCTGACCGGCCAGACGATTGCCGCGGGCGCGACCAGCAAGACGGTCAGCGTCACGATCAACGGCGACACCACGCCGGAAGCGAACGAGACCTTCACGGTCAACCTGTCCAACCCGACCGGTGGCGCCGTGATCGGACGTGCCCAGGCGATCGGCACCATCAACAACGACGACGTGGCGATCGTGCCGGCGCTCAGCGTCGCGGACGTTTCCGTCACCGAGGGCAACAGCGGCACCTCGCTGGCGACCTTCACGGTGACCCTGTCCCAGGCGACCACGGCAACGGTCGGCTTCGACGTGTTCACCTCGAACAATACCGCCGCGGCCGGCAGCGACTATGTCGCCCTCAATTCGCCGGGCCAGACCATCGCGCCGGGCCAGACCAGCAAGACCTTCAGCGTGACCATCAACGGCGACACGGTGGTCGAGGCCAACGAAACCTACTTCTTCAACGTGTCGAACGTCACCGCGGCCACCGTCACCCGCGGCCAGGCGGTCGGGACGATCGTCAACGACGACGTGGCCGCCCTGCCGACCCTGTCGATCAACGACGTCACCGTGACCGAGGGCAACAGCGGCACCAGCCTGGCTACCTTCACCGTCAGCCTGTCGGCCCTGTCCTCCAGCAACGTCACCTTCGACATCGCCAGCGCCGATGGCACCGCCACGGCGGGCAGCGACTACGTCGCCCTGGCGCTGGCCGGCCAGTCGATCCCGGCCGGCACCGCCAGCAAGAGCTTCAACGTCACCATCAATGGCGACACCACGGTCGAGGCCAACGAGACCTTCTCGGTCAACCTGGCCAACGCCACCAACGCCACCATCGCCCGTGGCACGGGCATCGGCACGATCAACAACGACGACCAGTTCACCTCGAACAACCCGGGGATCTCGGTCAACAACGTCAGTGTCGCCGAGGGCAACAGCGGCAACCCCAGCGCCACCTTCACCATCAGCCTCACCACGGCCAATACCGTGCCCGTGAGCTTTGACATCGGCACCGCCGACGGCACCGCCTTCGCCGGCAGCGACTACACCGCCAAGACCGCCAGCCTGAGCATCCCCGCCGGCCAGACCAGCACCACGTTCACGGTCGGCCTGATCCCGGACACGACGGTCGAGACCAACGAGACCTTCACCGTCAACCTGTCGAATATCGTCAACGCGGCGATCGCCAAGGCGCAGGGCCTGGGCACCATCATCAACGACGACAACGCCACGGTGTCGGTCGCCCCGGTCTCGGTGACCGAAGGCAACAGCGGCGTGACCACGGCGAGCTTCCAGGTCACGCTGTCCAACCCGATGCCGACCCCGGTCACCTTCACCGTCGCCACCGGCGGCGGCACCGCCACCCCGGGCAGCGACTACACCGCGCGCACCGCCAACCTCACCATCGATGCCGGCCGCAGCCACGCCAACTTCGACGTGCAGGTGATCGGTGACACCGTGGTCGAGGCCGACGAGACGTTCAACGTCACGATCAGCGCGATCCAGGGCGCGGGCGCCGGGACCACCGTCGCCACCGGCACCATCCTCAATGACGACGCCGCCGCGCTCGTGGTTGGCCAGGTCCAGGGCGCCGCGCAGCTCTCGCCGTACACGGGCAAGAACGTCGTCGTCGAAGGCGTGGTCACCGCGCTCACCAACGACGGCTTCTTCCTGCAGAGTGCCGACGGCGCCGGCGACGGCAAGGCCGACACCGCGGACGGCATCTTCGTGGCGAGCCGCAATGCGGTCGTGGTCGGCGATGCGGTCAAGGTCGGCGGCATGGTCGTCGAAGCCAGCGAAGGCAATGACGACAACCAGCTGACCCTGACCAGCATCGCCGCGGACAAGGTGGACGTGGCCAGCCATGGCAATGCCCTGCCGGCCCCGATTGCGCTAGATGCCAGCCGCCTCGGCGCAGGCCAGTCGGTCACGGCGCTGGAGCGCTACGAAGGCATGCGCGTCAGCGTGGCGCAGTTGTCGGTGGTCGCCCCGGTTGGCGGCGCCATCGACGAAGCCCGCGGCAACGCCCGCAGCAACGGCCGCTTCTACGGCGTCGCCGCCGGCGTCGCCCGCCCGTTCCGCGAGCCGGGCCTGTCGGTGCTGGACCGCGCCAGCCGCGCCAATGCCAGCCCGGCCATCTTCGACGCCAATCCCGAGCGCCTGATGATCGATTCGCTCGGCCAGCGCGGCGCCAAGGCGCTGTCGGCCGATACCGGCGATTCCATCAAGGGCCTGGTCGGCGTGCTCGGCTACGGTGCCGGCGCCTACCAGCTGAAGCCGGATCCGTCCGCCGCCATCACCAGCACCTCGGGCGCGACCCCCAAGGCCGTGGCCGCCCACGCCGCGGGCCAGGCCACGATCGGCAGCTTCGACCTGCGCCGCCTGCTCGACGACCGCCGCGACGGTAGCGAGCCGGTGATGCAGAGCGCTGCCTACGCCACGCGCCTGGCCAAGACCGCCAACGTGATCTGCGCCTATGCCAGGACGCCGGACATCCTTGGCCTGGCCGGCGTGGAGAACAAGGCCGCCCTGGCCGATCTGGCCGGTGCCGTGAACGCGAAGGACGGCAACCTGCTGTTCCCGGGCAGCTGCACCAGCGATCCGGGCTACAAGGGCTACATGCTCCCGGGCACTAGCACCCGCAACCTCGGCTTCCTGGTCAGCACCGCCACGGTGCGCCCGGGCGTGGCGCGGGTGGAAGTGCAGTCGGTCAGCCAGCTCGGCGCCGCGGCCACCTTCCGCAACCGCGATGGCAGCATCGAGTCGCTCAGCGAGCGCCCCGCCCTGTTGATGGTGGCCAAGGTCAACGGCGCCGATGGCCGCAGCGAGTCTGTCTCGGTTGTCGCCAACAACCTGGCCGCGCTCGAGGGCGATCTCTCGGCCGCCGGCACCAAGGGCTGGGCGACGGTCGGCGACTACCTGCGCGCCAAGCGTGCGGCGCAGGCCGGTTACCTGGCCGGCTGGATCCAGGCGCGCCAGTCGGCCAACCCGGCCGAGAAGCTGGTGGTGCTGGGCGACTTCAACGCCAGCGAATTCAACGATGGCCACGCCGACCTGCTCGGCCTGGTCAGCGGACGGCCGACGGCGCGTGGCAAGGTGCTGAGCTTCCTGGGCAGCCCGGTCACGTCCCCGTTGACCAACCTCACCACGCGCCTGCCCAAGCCCGAGCGTTACACCGTGACGCGCGAAGGCAATGCCCAGGCCGTGGACCACATCCTGGTCAACTCCGCCCTGCTGCAGGCAAGCCCGCAGGCACGCGCGGAAGTGGCCCGGATCAACGCCGACTTCGGCGAGGACAACCTCGGTGATGCCGGCGTGCCGATGCGCGTGTCCGACCACGATCCGGTGGTGCTGTACTTCGACCTGCACTGACCCGATCGCCGCGAAGCTGCACCACGCTGCACGAAAGCCCCGCTCCCCCGCGGGGCTTTCTCTTTGCCGCGCCTGTGGGAGCGGCGTCAGCCGGGATCCGGATCGCCGCTGAAGCCGCTTCCACGGTTCAGTAGATCTCGAACTCGAGGTTGAGGCGAAGGGTGAGGTCGGGCGCGGCCTGGTTGATGCCGGCAAGTACGGCCGCGTCGTACGAAACCTTGTTGCCGCTGGCTAGGCGCTTCACGCCGAACAGGGCCGGACCGATGCTATGCTCGGTGGCCGAGCCCAAATGGTCCACCGTGCCCAGGGCGCCGAAGCCCTGCACGCCCCACTCCAGGGCCTCGCGCCCGCGCCATTTCACCTGCCAGGCATAACCCAGGTTGAGGTCCTTGCTCGCGCCGGCGCCGATATCGCGTTCCAGGCCGAGGTTGAGGTCGGCGATGGTCGGTCCGATCTCCTTCTCGAACAGTCCGCTGACCTTCAGTGCACCCGGCTCCTGGGAAAAGGTGTGCTCGTACTCCACCAGCAGGCCGACGTCGGCCCAGTGCTTGCCCTGCTCGGTGAGCACGAACAGGTTCTCCCATTCCAGCGCCTCGGGCTTGCCGCCCTGGCCCGTCGCGCCTTCGTACTCGAACACCAGTTCGGATTTCCAGTTGTTGGTGAACGCATAGCCAACGTCGAGCACGGAGGCGTAGATGTCCGGGCCATCGGCGAAATCGCGGTAGCCGCTGCGGAATTCGATTTCCGTCTCGCCCTTCTCGACGATCGGGCGATAGACCTTGTCGGCCGGCCCGGCGATCGCCAGCGACGAGGCGGACAGGGCGCAGGCGAGCGTGAGCGCGGACAGGATGGCGCGGGATGCAGGACGGGACACGGGGAAGCTCCTCTCGGCAGGCAATGCGGGGCCAGTCCCGGCGCGTGCACCGGACATGGAAATGCGGGGACGCGGAAGATCGGGTGGACCGCGATGCGCGCATCAGCGCGCGATCAGCGCCCCCTGGGCGGTAGCCATGTGGAACTCACCGAAGAACGGATAGCGTCCGGGCTTCAGCGGGCCGAGGAAGACTGTGATCCGGCCCTTGCCGGTGACGATCTTCTCGCGGTTGAGTTCATGGCTCTCGAATTCCTCGGGCGTCGCGTCTTCGTTGACCACGATCAGCTTGAACTTCACGTTGGCCGGCACCGGGAGCTGCGCAGGGACGAATGCGTGCGCGCGGATCGTCAGCGTGTATTCGGCCGGCGCCGCGGCCGGCGCGGCGGAGGCGGCGAGCAGCAACAGGCAGGCGATCGGGGCGAGCAGGATCTTGCGCACGGAAACTCCGGGGACGAAAGGCGGGAAAGCGGAAGGATTGCGGGTCAGGCGAGCGCGGGCGGCGCCGTTGCGACCGCGGGCCGCGGCGGTCGCGACAAACGCATGCCCACCAGCAGCACGACCAGCGTGACTGCGTAGAACAGCATCTGCATGCCGCTGGGGTGGTCGCTGTAGCCGACCAAGATATGCAGGGTCTTGCCCGGCCAGGAGTCTTCGCTCAGCAGCCAGGAACTGTTCCAGAGCTGGTCGACCAGGGTAGGCAGCACGTCGGCCTGGACCAGCTTGTCGGCGGCCTGGCCGGCCAGGCCGGCGGCCAGCAGCACCAGCAGGATGTTGGTGGCCGAGAAGAAGTGCCGCACCGGGATCTTCAACAGGCCGAAGTACAGCGCGAAGCCGAGCGCCACGCCCGCCAGCACGCCCAGCGCCCCGCCCAGCGCGAGCGCGCCATAGGACGAGCCGCTTGCGACCAGCCCGTAGCCGAACAGGACGACTTCGGACCCCTCGCGCAGCACGGCCAGCGCCACCACCACCAGCAGCGCGGTCATTGGCCGGCTGCCGCTGGACACGTCGCTGCCCACGTCCTTCATGTGCCGGCTGAGCTCGCGACTGTGCCGCGCCATCCAGACCACGTGCCAGCCGATCATCACCACCGCGGCCAGCAGGATGCAGGCGTTGAACCATTCCTGTCCGGTCCCGCTCATCGCGTTGGCGATCACGCTGGCGAACAGGGCCACCAGGACGGCGCCGACCACGCCCAGGGCGATGCCACCGCCGATCCAGCTACCCCGACGGGCGACGCCGCGGGTGGCGGCCGCGACGATGCTGACGATCAGGGCCGCTTCGAGGACTTCGCGAAAAACAAGGATGAAATTGGCAAACATTGGGGTCTCCTTGGCGTTGATGATAATAGTTCTTATTTAGATTGCAAGCCCCCGCGCCGCCGCCCGTTAAACTCCGGGACGACTTCCTGGCCCTGCCCGCCCCCATGCCCGACGCTGACCGGCACTCCCTATCGATTGAACGCCGCGGCGCCACGGCCTGGCTGCGCATGTCCCGTCCTGAGGTCCATAACGCCTTCGACGCCCGCCTGATCGCCGAACTGACCGAGGCCCTGGGCGTCCTGGAGGCCGATCCAGGGGTGCGAGCGATGGTCCTGACCGGGGATGGCTCCACCTTTTCGGCCGGTGCCGACCTGCACTGGATGCGCGGCATGGCCGCCGCGGGCGAGCAGGAGAATCGCGAGGATTCGCTCCGGCTCGCGGCGCTGATGCATCGCCTGAATTTCATGTCGAAGCCGACCATTGCGCGGGTGAACGGCTCCGCTTATGGCGGCGGCGTGGGCCTGGTCGCGTGCTGCGACATCGCCATTGGCGTGGACGGCGCGAAATTCGCGCTGAGCGAAGTCAAGCTCGGCCTGGTGCCGGCGGTGATCTCGCCGTACGTGATCGAAGCCATTGGCCCGCGCCAGGCGCGACGCCTGTTCCTGAGCGCGGAGGTGATCGACGCAGCCGAGGCACTGCGCATCGGACTGCTTCATGCCTGCGTGGCGCCGGGCGCACTCGACGAAGAAGTTGATCGCAGCTTGCACTGGCTGGCCAAGGGCGGGCCGCTCGCGCAAGGCGAAGCCAAGCAGTTGGTGCAGCGCCTGTCGGGCCTGGATCCGGCAACCGCGGCCGCGCGCGATCGCGACAACGCGGGACTGATCGCGCGGCTGCGTGTGTCGGCGGAGGGACAGGCGGGACTCGGCGCCTTCCTCGACAAGCAGGCACCGTCCTGGGCGGTGCGCGAGTGAGCGCGACCGGGCCCTTGTTCGACAAGCTGCTGGTCGCCAACCGCGGCGAGATCGCCTGCCGCATCATCCGGACCTGTCGCCGACTCGGCATCCGGACCGTGGCCGTGTATTCGGACGCAGATGCGCGCGCGCAGCACGTGCTGCAGGCCGACGAGGCCTGGCCGATCGGCGGACCGCGACCGCAGGACAGCTACCTGCGCGGCGACGCCATCATCGCCGTTGCCCTGCGCGTCGGCGCCACGGCGATCCATCCGGGTTACGGCTTCCTGAGCGAAAACGCGGACTTCGCTGATGCCGTCGCCGCGGCCGGCCTGGTCTTCGTGGGCCCGTCGGGCGAATCCATGCGGCGCATGGGCAGCAAGGCCGGCGCCAAGGACCTGATGGCCGCGCATGGCGTGCCGGTCGTGCCCGGTTATACGGGTGAAGAGCAGGCGGGCGCGCGCCTGAAGGCCGAGGCGGACCGGATCGGCTATCCGCTGATGGTCAAGGCCGCGCACGGCGGCGGTGGCAAGGGCATGCGCATCGTCAACGCCTCCGACGAATTCGCCGCGGCCCTGGAGAGCTGCCAGCGCGAGGCGCGCAATGCCTTCGGCCGCGACCGTGTGCTGCTCGAGCGCTATGTCGCCACGCCGCGGCACATCGAGTTCCAGGTCTTCGCCGATGCAGCGGGGCAGACCATCCACCTGGGCGAGCGCGAGTGTTCGGCCCAGCGCCGCTACCAGAAGGTGATCGAGGAATCGCCGTCGCCGTTCCTCGACGCGACGCGACGCGCTGCGATGGGTGCGGCCGCGGTCGCGGCGGCGCGCGCAATCGGTTACCGTAATGCGGGCACGGTGGAGTTCATCGTCGGTCCCGCGGGTGATTTCTACTTCATGGAAATCAACACGCGCTTGCAGGTGGAGCATCCGGTCACCGAGCTGGTCACCGGCCAGGACCTGGTCGAATGGCAGCTGCGCGTGGCCGCGGGCGAAGCCTTGCCGCTGGCGCAGGACGCGCTCGTGCAACGCGGCCATGCGATCGAAGTCCGGCTGTACGCCGAGGATCCGGACCGCGGCTTCCTGCCCGGCTCGGGCCGCCTCGGGCGCCTGGTGCTGCCAACGCCCAGCGCGCAGGTGCGGATCGACTCCGGCGTGGTCGAGGGCGACATAGTCACCATCTTCTACGACCCGATGATCGCCAAGCTCATCGTCTGGGACGTCGACCGGACCGCGGCACTGGCGCGCATGCGCGACGCCCTGGCCGACTGCGACATCGTCGGACCCAAGTCCAACGTGGATTTCCTCGAGCGCCTGCTGCGCCATCCTCGCGTGGTGGACGGCACGATCGATACCGGCTTCCTCGACCGGCACCTGGACCAGGTGCTGCCGCCGCCCGAAGCGCCATCGCCGCTGCGGCTCGCGGCCGCGGCGACCGCCTGCCTGCTGGACGAGGAAGCGAGCACGCGCCGCGCGGCGCGCGCGTCGTCCGATCCGCATTCGCCCTGGGCCTTTGCCGACGGCTGGCGCCTGGGACACGCGGGCGTGCGCCTGCTGCGCCTGGGCTGGCAGGACCAGGACCTGGCCCTGCGCGCGCATGGCGCCGCGGGCGGCTACCGGATCGAACACGTGCCGGGCAAGGGTGGGCCCGCTGCCATCAAGACGGCGGATGTCGCCGATGGTGCAGTCGCGCCTGACGCCTCCGGCCGCGATTGGCTGACGGCGAAGATCGATGGCGAGGCCTTGCGCTTCCGCTGCCGGGTCGATGCCAGGCGCGTGCTCGTGCACGACGGCGAACGCCGGCTGGTATTGGCACGACTGCCGGCCTTCGAGACCGGCGACGCCCAGGCCGCGGGCCGCGGCGACCGGATCACGGCGCCGATGCCCGGCCGCGTCGTGCTGCTGCGCGTGGCCGTTGGCGACAGCGTGGCCGAGGGCCAGGAACTGGGCGTCATGGAGGCGATGAAGATGGAGCTCAGCCTGAAGTCGCCGCGGGCGGGCACCGTGGCCGAAATGCGCGCGGCGGCCGGCGATTTCGTCGAGGCGGACGCCCTGCTGGTGCGGCTGCAGTGAGCGGGCTCGTACGCATCGTCGAGGTCGGCCCGCGCGACGGGCTGCAGAACGAGAAGACCATCATCGCGGCCGCGGACAAGATCGCGCTGATCGATCGGCTGTCGGCCACCGGCCTGTCCTGCATCGAGGCGACCAGCTTCGTCAGCCCCAAGTGGGTGCCGCAGTTGGCCGACGCCGCCGAAGTGTTCGCCGGGATCACCCGCCGCGCCGGTGTGCGCTATCCGGTGCTGGTGCCGAACGAGCAGGGCTATGCGCGCGCGCGCGCCGCGGGCGCGGACGAGGTAGCGGTGTTCACCGCGGCGTCAGAGGCGTTCAATCGTCGCAACATCAATGCCGGCATCGACGAGAGCCTGGCGCGCTTCGCGCCGGTGCTTGCGCAGGCGCGCGCCGATGGCGTCGCGGTGCGCGGCTATGTCTCCACCGTGCTCGGCTGCCCATACCAGGGCGAGGTACCGGTCGCCGACGTGGTGCGCGTGGCGGCGCGGCTGCATGCGATGGGCTGCGCGGAGATTTCGCTCGGCGACACCATCGGCGTCGGCACGCCGGCCAAGGCCCGCGCCATGCTGCGCGCGGTCGCCGCCGAGGTTCCCATGGCCGCGCTCGCGGTGCATTTCCACGACACTCGCGGCCAGGCACTGGCCAACATCCTGGCCTGCCTGGAGGAGGGCGTGCGCGTGGTGGATTCGGCGGTCGGCGGCACGGGCGGTTGCCCGTACGCGCGCGGCGCCAGTGGCAATGTCGCCAGCGAGGACGTCGTGTACATGCTCGAAGGCCTGGGGATGGACACCGGCGTGGATTTGGAGGCGCTGGTGCAAGCAGGCCGCTGGCTGGCAACATTGCTTGGGCGGGCCAACGGCAGCAAGGTCGGCCTGGCTGGCGTGCGATCGACGACGGAGGAGACGCAGTGAGCAACAACGCCGGACCAAGCGTGTTTTCAATCCGCCCGATCCGCGCGGACGACGATCTCGCCATGGCGGCGATCATCCGCACGGTCATGCCGGAATTCGGCGCCAGCGGCGATGGCTTCGCGATCAACGACCCCGAAGTGGACTGGATGGGCCGCGCGTATTCCGAGCCGCGCAGCGCCTATTTCGTGGTCGAGCGCGCGGGCCGGGTCGCCGGCGGCGGTGGCGTGGCGCCGCTGGTGGGCGGCGACGCCGGCACCTGCGAACTGCGCAAGATGTATTTCCTGCCGGAATTGCGCGGGCTGGGCGCGGGTGCCGCGTTGATGCAGGCCTGCCTGGACGCCGCACGCGGCTTCGGGTTCCGCCAGTGCTACCTCGAGACCCTGCGCGGGATGGATGCCGCGATGCGCCTGTACGAGAGGACCGGGTTTTCCCGCCTGCCCGGGCCCCTGGGCGCCACCGGCCATGGTGGCTGCAACGCCTTCTATTTGATGTCGCTCTGAGGCGAACGAGCCGCACCGTCAACCCGAGCCACGCCCCGGCCCGCGTGTTCCGCTAAAATCCCCGTTTTCTGCCCTCCGGATTGCCCTCCATGGAACTTGCCACTGTCCGCGCCGTGATCACGGGCGGCGTCTCCGGCCTCGGCCTGGCCGTCGCCGAGCACCTGGTCGCACAAGGCGCGCGCGTCGCCCTGTTCGATATCAACGACGACAAGGGCGCGGCCGCCGTGGCGGCGCTCGGCGCCGACAAGGCGGCGTATTTCCGCACCGATGTCAGTGACGAGGCCCAGGTGCAGGCCAATGTCGCCTCTGCCCGCGATTTCCTGGGCGGGCTCAACGTGGCGGTCAGCTGCGCCGGCATCCTGGGCTCGGGTCGCGTGCTCGGGCGCGAGGGCCCGATGCCGCTGAAGCAGTTCACCGGCACGATCATGGTCAACCTGGTCGGCAGCTTCAACGTCGCCAAGGCAGCGGCGGACGTGATGCAGCACAACGAGCCCGGCGGCGACGGCGAACGGGGCGTGATCGTCAACACCGCTTCGGTCGCGGCGTACGAGGGCCAGGTTGGCCAGGCGGCCTATGCGGCGTCCAAGGGCGGCGTGGTCGGCATGACCCTGCCGATGGCGCGCGAGTTCGCGCGCATCGGCGTGCGCGTGATGACCATCGCGCCGGGCGTGTTCTGGACGCCGATGGTCGACACGATGCCGCCGCAGGTGCAGGAGTCGCTGGCGGCATCCATCCCCTACCCGTCCCGGCTGGGCCGGCCGGAAGAATTCGCCGAGACGGTGGCCTTCATCCTGCGCACGCGCTATTTGAACGGCGAGACCATCCGCCTTGATGGTGCGACGCGCCTCGCCCCCAAATAATGTGGGAGCGGCTTTGGCCGCGACTGCTGGCAGACTCGATCGCGGCTGAAGCCGCTCCCACACTGGAAAATTCGATGAAAGCGTCCGAAGTCAAGAAGGGCAACGTGGTCGAGCACAACGGCCTGGTCTACCAGGTGCGCGACATCGAGCGCAGCGCGGCGCAGGGCCGCAGTGGCAACGTGACCTTCCGCTTCATTATGTACAGCGTCCCGGGTGGCAACAAGTTCGACCTCAGCCTGCGTTCGGAGGATGAGCTGCGCGAGGTGGAACTGGTGCGCCGCGCCGCGAGTTTCTCCTACCGCGACGGCGAGGCCTATGTCTTCCTCGACGCCGAGGACTACACGCCCTACCAGCTCGACCCGGACGTGATCGGCGACAACGCCGGCTACCTCACCGAGGGGCTGGAAGGCTGCTACGTGCAGATCATCGACGACTTGCCCGTCGCCGTGCAGCTGCCGCCGAGCGTGGTGCTGGAAGTGGTCGAGACGCCGCCGGAACTCAAGGGCGGCACCGCGACCAAGCGGCCAAAGCCGGCGCGGCTCAATACCGGTATCGAAATCCAGGTGCCGGAATACATCGGCAACGGCGAGAAGATCTGGGTCAGCACGACGACCGGTGAATTCTCCGGCCGGGCCTGACCCGGTCAATCGGACCCGGCCCTGTCCAGGAATTTGTGCGCGAGGCGCCGGACGGATTCATCCATCGCCGGGTCGCGGGCGATTTCCGCGATCGGCCGCCACTCCAGCGCATGCGACTCTTCGTTGACGGCGAATGCCTCCTCCGCACCGGCGTGCACCACGAAGCGCACGTCGTAGTGCCAGTGCTCGGGCTCGGCCCCGCGCGCGGGAATCCGATGGCGGTCCAGGTCGAACACCGCGGGCTCCACGCGTAGGCCGCGCAAGCCGGTCTCCTCTTCCGCCTCGCGCAGCGCGACCGCCGCGAGGTCGCCATCGCCATCCGCGTGGCCGCCTGGCTGCAACCAGCGATCGAGCTTGCGGTGGTGCAACAGCAGTGCCCGCTCACCGTCGGCCGAGACGAGCCAGGCCGAGCCGGTGAAGTGGCCTTCGAGGCATGTGCGCTCGCAGCAATCGATCCGACGGTGCGCGAAGGCAGCGAATTGCGCGCGGATCCGGGCATCTGCGGCCTGTGCTATTCCCGGTGCCGACAACAGGCCAAGCACCCGGGCCGCCTCTGGTTCGTCCTGCATCCTGGCTGGTCCTGCCTTGCCGCCCCCGGATGGGCAGGTTATGGTACGGGGCGAACACGGGCCGCGGGCGACTGGCGGCCTTTTTTTCAACTTGGGGAGAGACCAATGCTTTTTGACCGCGTCAAGCCACTTGACCAGATCCTGGCGACTGCCGAGAAGCGCAGCCTGAAGCGACAGCTCGGCGCGTTCTCGCTGATGATGCTCGGCATCGGCGCCATCATCGGCACCGGCATCTTCGTGCTCACCTCGGTCGCCGCGCAAAAAGCCGGCCCCGGCATGATGTACAGCTTCGTGATCTCGGGCATCGTCTGCGCGCTCACGGCGCTGGTCTACGCCGAGATCGCCGCAATGGTCCCGGTCGCAGGTTCCGCCTACACCTACTCCTACGCCGTGCTCGGCGAGCTGATTGCCTGGATGGTCGGCTGGGCCCTGATCCTCGAGTACGCCGTCGCGGCCAGCGCGGTCGCGGTGGGCTGGTCCGGCTATGCAAACGGGTTCCTCGCCAGTGTCGGCGCGGGCCTGCCTCTCTGGCTGACCGCCGGCCCTTGGGACACGGTGGTCCTGCCCGACGGTACCGTCGCGTCCGGCGGATTCAACCTGGTGGCCTTCATCGTCTCGCTTCTGGTGACCTGGTTGCTGGTCGCGGGCACGTCCAAGAGCGCCAAGTTCACGTCGGTGCTGGTGATGGTCAAGATCCTCGCCCTGACCCTGTTCATCGTGCTGGCCTTCCCGGCCGTGAAGAGCGCGAATTTCTACCCGATGCTGCCGCAGGGCTGGGGTACGCCGCTGTCAGGTACCGGCGTGCTCGGCGCCGCGGCGTCCATCTTCTTCGCGTACGTGGGCTTCGATGCGGTTTCGACCGCCTCCGAGGAAACGGTCAATCCGAACCGCAACATCCCCATCGGCCTGATCGGCTCGCTGGCGATCTGCACGGTGTTCTACCTGCTCGTCGCCTATGTCGCGGTCGGCGCCGCGGGCGCCCAGCCCGGTGGCTCGCTGGCGCTGGCCAAGGATCCGCTGGCCTTCATCCTGCGAGACATCGGCCATCCGCTGGTCGCCCGGATCGTTGGCAGCGCGGCGATCCTCGCATTGCCCTCGGTCGTGCTGATGATGATCTATGGCCAGACCCGCATCCTGTTCACCATGGCGCGCGATGGCCTGATGCCCAAGGCCTTCGCCAAGGTGCATCCGCGCTACCACACGCCCCACGTGGTGACCATCATCACCGGTGTCTTCGTGGCGTTCTTCGCCGCGATGTTCCCGGTCGGGAAGCTGGCTGACATCTCCAACTCGGGCACCCTGTTCGCGTTCTTCATGGTGGCCCTGGGGGTGATGGTGCTGCGCAAGACGGATCCGGGGCGCGCCCGTCCCTTCCGCACCCCGCTCGTGTGGATCGTCGGGCCACTGGCGATGGCCGGCTGCGTGCTGTTGTTCTTCAGCCTGGGCTGGAATCCCACCATCAAGTACTTCTGCATCTGGGCGGTGTTCGGCCTGCTGGTCTACTTCCTGTTCAGCCGCAAGCACAGCAACCTGGCGCGCGGAATCGACATCGAGTAAGCCGTCGTCCACCGGACCCGGAAACGGCACGGATCTCCGCGCCGTTTTCTTTCCAGGGGCCGGCGCGTCCGATGCCCTGCGACTGGGGCATTGCTAAGATGCGCGCGAGGCCGCCTGCACCCGGGCGCGCACGGAAGCCCGAATGTCCGCGACCAACGTCACCGCCTATGCCGTCGCGATCCTCGCGGCGATCGCCCTGCTCGCGCTGGGCTGGTGGCTGGGGCGCCGGCTGACCCAGGGCGGCGTCGCCGGCGTCGCGGCCGAACTCGAAGCCGAGCGGCTGCGGGCCCGCGGCCTGGGCGCCGATGCGGCACGGCTGCCGGATGCGCTTGAGCGCGCCCAGCGCGCCGAGGCCGCCCTTGCCGAGGCGGGGTCGCAATTGCAGGCCGCGCTGTCGCGGGAAGCCGGGCTGTCGTCGACGGTGGCGACACTGCGCGAAGCGGCCACCCGCGCCCACACCGACGCTGACGCGAGCCAGGCGCAACTGGCAGGGGCCCAGGCGCGCATCAACACGCTGAGTTCGGAGCTTGCGTCCGCCATGGCGCAGCGCGACGCCGCACAGGCGGCGAGCAACGAGGCCCGCGCCTTCCTGGCCGAGGCCCAGGCCAAGTTGCAGGTGGCCTTCACGGCGGTCGCCAGCGAAGTGTTCGACGGCAAGGCGCGCGTGCTCAACGACCAGATCAAGGCGTCCGGCGTGGAAGCGACCGGCCGGCTGCAGGAAACCCTCAAGCCATTCGCCGAGCGCGTGGAGACCCTGCAGGCGCGCATCGAGAGCCTGGCCGCGACCGACAGCGAGGCCCGCGCGAACCTGGTCGGCACCATCTCCGAACTCAAGACCCTCAACCAGGACATGGCCGACGCCACCAACGCGCTGGGCCGGGCGCTGAAGGGCGGCGCCAAGGTGCGCGGCCAGTGGGGCGAGATGATCCTGGAGACGGTGCTGAAGGCCTCCGGCCTGGTCGAGGACATCAACTTCACCACCCAGAAGCACACCCAGGACGAGGACACGGGCCAGCGCCGTTTCGCCGACGTGGTGGTGCACCTGCCCGACGGCCGCGCCGTGGTCATCGATTCCAAGGTGAACCTGGTGGACTGGGCCAACGCAAACGACGCCGATACGCCGGAAGCCCACCAGGAGGCGCTGACCCGGCACGCCGCGGCCTTGCGCATGCACATGCGCGACCTGGCCGACAAGAACTATCCCAAGGCCCTGGGCGCGCATGCGCTAGAAATCACCGTGATGTTCGTGCCCATCGAGGGTGCGCTGTCGGCCGCGCTGGCGCACAACGGCGAGCTGCAGATGGAGGCCTTCGACAATCGCGTGGTCTTCGCCAGTCCGAACACGTTGATGGCGATGCTGCAGGTGATCAGCAGGCTGTGGACGCGCGACAAGCTCCAGAAGCAGGTCGGCGTGATCAGCGCAGAGGCGAACAAGCTGATCGACAGCGTGGTCGCGCTACTGGAAGAATTCGAGGACGTCGGCAGCAGCATCGCCAAGTCGGAAGCGGCGTTCCGCAAGGCGCGCAACCGGATGCTGGATTCGCCGCAGTCGGTGATGGCCCGGGCCAGGCGACTGGTCGAGGCTGGCGCCAAGGGCAAGCGCGCCCTGCCGGACGAGCTCCTGCCCCCGGAGGGCACCGACCTGCAGGCTTTGGGCGCCGACCAGGCGCCCGGGGACTAGCCGGCCTTCTTGGCCCAGGCCGTGCACCAGCCCTTGGGTTCGACGCTGAACCCGGCGAACAGGGCGCAGGCACCGGTTGCGGCAGTGTAGAACTGGCAGTTGGTGCAGGCGCTGCCCACCTTGTGCGCCGCATTCTTCGTGGTCGTGGCATCCGCGACATAACCCAGGGCCTTGGCCTGCGGGTTGGTCGCTGGCAGCCTGGGCAAGGCGGCCGCGCGGGCCTGGGGCGCCATGCCCAGCATCGGAACGGCGGCAGCGGCAACAGCAGCGCCGATCAGGAACTTGCGGCGGGAAACGGTATGGTCGTTCATGTAGGTCCTCCTGGACGACGCCAGTGTAGTCCCGCGGCCGTGACGATGGTTTGATGCTGGTCAAGCCGGCGCGGCGGGCGCGCGCTTTGGCTAAACTGCCGGCATGAGCCCTCCCTACGACGCCGCCCGCCTGGCCGCCTGCACGGCGGAAATCATCGAGGTCACCCGCGACCTGGCCGGCCGCGGCTGGACGCCCGCGACCAGCAGCAATTTCTCGATGCGCCTGGACGAGCGCCATGCCGCCGTGACCGTGTCTGGCCGCGACAAGGGCCGGCTGGCGCCGGACGACATCATGGTGGTGGACTTCGACGGCCACGCGGTCGGCAG